>JBDNGW010000747.1:0-5497 GCA_041689735.1 Leeuwenhoekiella sp.
CATGAAGTTTTACGAGAACTCGTAGGATTTTCAACTATATTTATCGGTGGGGTAAACGAGATCAACGAAATCTTGAAGACCGATTTTGATTTTTCCAAAGAAGGCTTTATCGAAGCAAGTAAAAAATTGATCCAGGAATGTCCTTCCATTACAAAAGTATTTGACAAAGTGCGCACGGGTCTTAGCGCCTCCTGGCAGAAGGTTTATGGCCGCGCGTGGACGGGCAATGCGTATTTGGAAACTGGCGAATTGGAGATCACTGATGTGGTTGACCGTATAGGTACCGGCGATGCGTATGCTGCGGGTTTGATTTACGGGTTGATCCATTTTGAAGATCAAAAAGCACTGGAATTTGCGAATGCTGCTTGCGCATTGAAACACACTATTCTGGGCGATGCAAATCTTTCCAATGTAGAAGAAGTGCTTGAAATCATGCAGGGAACTACCGGTGGTAGGATAAAAAGATGACCATACAAGACCTCACAGCTTTTCAAAACCTGTGAGGTCTGTTAATTATAAAGAATATATAGCTGTAAAGTTTTTAAAATTTTGGAGCTATAAAATAAAATAAAAACAATTACAAATGGCAACATATACGCGCATAGAAGCCGTGCAAACGATGAGGGAAACAGGGATTGTTCCTGTTTTTTATCACAAAGATATAGAAGTCTGTAAACAGATCGTAAAAGCCTGTTACGATGCAGGTGCCCGAGTTTTTGAGTTTACGAACCGTGGGGATTTTGCTCATGAGGTTTTTGCTGAACTCAGTAAATATGTAACTAAAAATCTTGATGGGATGATTCTGGGGATCGGCTCTGTTATTGATGCTGGCACTACATCGTTATACCTGCAAATGGGAGCTAATTTTATCGTTTCTCCACTTATAAATGCGGAAATGGCCAGAACCTGTAATCGACGCAAAGTCGGCTGGATGCCCGGTTGCGGCACGGTGACTGAAATCAATTACGCGGAAGAGCTAGGCGCTGAGGTGGTAAAGATTTTCCCAGGAATGCAAGTGGGCGGACCGCCTTTTGTAAAAGCGGTAAGGGGCCCACAACCGTGGAGCAGTATCATGCCCACAGGAGGTGTCTCGCCCACCAGAGAAAATCTGAAAGAATGGTTTGATGCTGGAGTGCACTGCGTGGGAATCGGTTCCAAACTTTTTATCAAGAAAGAGGATGGTGCGTATAACTACGATGCTATTACCCAAAATCTGAAAGAAGCGCTCGCAGTGGTAAAAGAATTAAGATCATGATGCGAAATACATGTCGATTTTTGGCTTTTTTATCCGTTTTTGTGCTGATTTCGGTGGTTTTTACCGGTTGTCAGGCAAAAAATGATGTGCGTGTAATAAAACTGGGCCACGGTCTGGATGTCTCACATCCCGTTCACAAAGCCATGCTTTTTATGGCAGAACGGCTGACGGAGAAATCAAATGGCCAGATGCGAATTGATATTTATCCCAGTCAGCAGTTGGGCTCAGAACGGGAATGTCTGGAATTACTACAAATAGGTAGCCTGGGAATGACAAAGGTTTCCACGGGAGTGCTTGAAAATTTTGTGCCCGAATTGAAAGTATTGGGATTACCATTTCTATTCCGTGACAAATTGCATCGTTATAATGTTTTAGAAGGTGAAATTGGGGAGCGATTACTAGACGCAAGCATTCCCAAACGCCTTAAGGGACTTACTTTTTACGATGCGGGCAGCCGTAGTTTTTACAGTAAAACCCCTATTAGAACCCCAGAAGACCTAGTTGGTGAAAAAGTGCGCGTTATGGAAAGTCAGACCGCCATTAGTATGGTCAAAGCGCTGGGCGGCTCGCCCACGCCCATTGCCTGGGGTGAATTGTACACCGCGCTACAGCAGGGAATTGTGGATGGCGCAGAAAACAATTTACCCAGTTTTTACATCTCGCGGCATTACGAAGTCTGTAAATTTTACACGATGGACGAGCATACTGCCGTGCCAGATGAACTGTTGATCAGCACGCTGCTATGGAGTAAGCTTAGCAAGCAAGAACAGAAGTGGATCAAGGAAGCCGCGGTAGAATCACGGGTGTATGAAAAAAAGATCTGGTACGAAGCAGAAATGGAAGCTTTGGAAAAGATAAAAGAGGCGGGGGTGACCATTATCACACCAGATAAGGAAGCTTTTCGCGAGCGCGTGGAGCCACTTTACCAAGCCTATAAAGAAGACCCCAAAATGGCCAAGCTAATTGACAGGATACAAGCAATTAAATGATATTATGAAAAAAAAATTGGATAAATTATTGGGTGGGTTTCTCGTCCTTTTAATGGCATTGATGGTACTTTCGGTATTGTGGCAAGTGTTTTCCCGATACGTTCTAAATGCACCAAGTTCCTTCACCGAAGAAGTGGCACGTTATCTCCTCATCTGGATAGGCATTCTAGGTGCTGCATATGCCGCCGGCCAGCAGGCACATCTTTCCATAGACATTTTGCCACAACGTCTTGATACTAAAAATAGAATGCGTCTTCGCATAGGTATCAATGTGCTCGTCATTCTCTTTTGCATCCTTGTTCTGATCATAGGAGGCGGTAATCTCGTGTATGTAAATTATCTGTTGGGGCAATATTCGGCGGCACTTAATATCCCATTGGGTTTTGTGTATTCGGTGGTGCCCCTTAGCGGATTTCTAGTAGTGGTCTATAAGATCAACGAGCTACGTAACCCAAAACAATATCTGGTATGATAGTAGAGATTTTAGTACTGGTCATTGTGTTTTTTGTCCTTTTGGGCATTGGGGTACCCGTTGCGTGGTCCATTGGTATTTCCTGTTTGACCACGATCATGGTTTCCATAGATTCATTGGCTTCATTTACCACGATTGCCCAGCGTATGGCCACAGGGCTTGACAGTTTTTCGCTGCTTGCCATTCCCTTGTTTATTTTGGCCGGGCAGATGATGAATCAGGGCGGCATTGCCCATCGACTTATTGCTTTTGCAAAATGCTCTGCCCGGCGGTCTGATTTATGTGAATGTGATTGCGGCCATGCTTTTTGGGGCGATTTCCGGTTCTGCCGTGGCAGCTACTTCCGCCATTGGCGGAATCTTAGGTCCTTATATGGAAAAGGATGGTTACTCAAAGGAATTTGGGGCGGCAATAAATATCACGTCGTCCACTACTGGCCTTGTAATACCTCCGTCTAATGTGCTCATTGTGTATTCTCTCGCCAGTGGTGGAGTTTCCATTGCGGCACTTTTTCTGGCCGGATATATCCCTGGGATTTTAATGGGCCTTGGTTTGATGCTTACCGCTGCTTTCTGGATCAAAAAGAAAAATTATCCACCCGGGGAACGCAGTGGTATCAAAATGATCCTTAAAACCTTTTTAGACGCTCTGCCCAGTTTGTTACTGCTAGTGGTGGTAATAGGGGGAATTGTTTCTGGTATTTTTACCGCCACCGAAGCTTCTGGAATTGCAGTGTTATACACCTTGATTTTATCCTTTATTTATCGGGAGCTCAATATTTCAAAACTATATAACGTTTTTCTTGGTTCGGTAGGCACTACGGCGATCGTGATGCTTCTTATCGCCACTTCCATGAGTATGTCCTGGGTTATGTCGTACGAAAATTTGCCGCAAACCATCAGCGATTCGCTGTTAGGTGTGAGCGACAATAAATTTGTGATCTTACTCATTATTAATCTACTGCTCCTTTTTGTAGGTACTTTTATGGATATGACGCCCGCAGTACTCATTTTTACACCTATTTTTTTACCTGTAGTTGTTGATTTGGGAATAGATCCCGTACATTTTGGTATTATGATGGTAATGAACCTGTGCGTGGGACTCTGTACACCACCAGTGGGTGCCGTACTTTTTATAGGGGTAAGTGTCGCGAAAACGAGTATTCAAAAAATAATGAAACCGCTGCTCCCGCTCTACGTAGTCATGATCATTGTGCTTTTACTGGTGACCTTTATACCGGCCATTAGCCTCTGGTTGCCCAGTCTATTTGAATAAAATCCTCAAAAATTATCTTTAGATGAAAGTATTGAATAGGAAAAATGTCGGACTGACCCAAAACTTGCCGCTTAAGATCATACAGTTTGGAGAGGGGAATTTTTTACGCGGCTTTGCAGATTATCTTATAGAGGAACTTAATGAAAAGGCCGATTTTAATGCTGGCGTGGTGGTGGTCAAACCCCGCAAGGGGAATCTTGACCTGCTGAAAAAGCAGGAAGGGCTTTATCATTTATTTACCCGGGGCTTGGAAAAAGGTCAAATAATAGATAGAAAGCAGCTTATTTCCTGTATCCAGAAATCTGTTGTGCCACATAATGATTACGTGGAATATTTGGCTTTCGCCAAAGAGGAACAATTGCAGTTTCTACTTTCCAATACTACGGAAGCCGGCATCGCTTTTGACGAAAAAGATACTTTAAAGGGATATCCACACAATAGCTTTCCAGCAAAGGTCACTGCCTTATTGTATGCGCGTTTTAAACATTTCAATGGAGCGGAAGATAAAGGATTTGTAATTATCCCCTGCGAACTTATCAATAACAACGCAGATGTTCTAAAAGAAATTATCCTGAAATATGCCGATTTATGGTCATTGGGGAACGATTTTGTGAATTGGATCAATTTCAGTAATAGCTTTCATAATACATTGGTAGACCGAATCGTGCCTGGATATCCCAAAGATGATATTGAGGACTATGAAAACCTGTTGGAGTTCAAGGATCAACTAATTGTGTCTTCCGAAGTTTTTCTGCTTTGGGTTATTGAGGGAGATGAGAAATTGAAGCAAAAAATCCCGTTTGATAAAATCAAGGAAGATGTTCAGATCGTTGAAGATCTACAGCCATTCCGTACGCGGAAAGTCCGTATTCTCAATGGTGCACATACTGTTATGGTTCCTTTCTCTATTCTTTATGGAAATAAAACCGTAACAGAAACGATGGATAACAATTTTACCGGGAATTTTGTAAAACAAGCGGTTTTTGAAGAGATCAACCAAAGCTTGGATATGCCAAAAGAGGAGCTGGCCGCTTTCGCTGAAGCAGTTTTTGACCGCTTTAGAAATCCGTTTATAAAACATCAGTTGGCCAGCATTGCCTTAAATTCAATCTCTAAATTTAAGGTGCGGGTTTTACCTAGTTTGCTGGATTATTATAAAAAATATAATCGATTACCTGCACATTTGACCTTTTCAATGGCTTGTTTAATTCGGTTTTACAAAGGCGAGTGGAATGGTAACGAACTCCCCGTGAACGATGAAAAAACCATTGTTGAAGAAATAAAGGATATTTGGAAAACCACCGATTACAATAAAGTTGCGCAAGATGTCTTGAAAAATGAGGATTTTTGGGGTCAAGATCTTACGGAAATCGGCGGTTTAAGGGCAAAAATCGCCCTAGGACTGCAATTAATTGATTCCGAAGGAATAGAGGAAGGATTCCATGAATTTGCCACCAATTTTTCAGCGTATGCTGCGGAATAAATAGAAAGAATATGAACACAAAA
>JBDNGW010000748.1:0-3051 GCA_041689735.1 Leeuwenhoekiella sp.
AATCATTTTAAATATTATTTATAATTCATTGAAAGTCAATGACATAAAAATTGTTAAAATTTTTATTTTAACCGAAAAAATCCCCCAATTTAGGAGGATTTCTATTGAAAAGCCCTGTTTTTTAGACTCTTATATGACCGTCGCCAAAAACATAATACTTATTGGTAACAAGTTGCTTGAGACCTAACGGGCCTCTATGATGCAATTTGTCTGTACTTATTGCAAGTTCGGCGCCCACGCCCATCTGACCACCATCTGTAAAACGGGTAGAAGCATTATGATATACAGCTGCGCTGTCTACTTGATCCATAAACACCTGAGCCACTTTTTTGTCTTCCGTAAGGATAACACTGGAATGACCGCCGCTATACTTATTTATTTTTGAAATGGCCTCTTCAATACCGTCAACGGCACCTATTGCGATTTTCATCGCAAGGAATTCCTCAAGCCAAACGTTGTCATCCTTAATTTCATCGAGCTCAGTCAACGTTTTTCCCACTTTCTTGTCCACTATGATCTCAACCTTAGCAGCCTGCAAAGTTTCTTGAAGATCTTTTAACCGTTTTTCGTAATCGGGAAGGTTTACATCTATAAGTACTTTATCCAAGGCATTGCAACCAGAAATCTTATCTGTTTTTGCATTTATAATGACCTGTAGGGTCTTATTCCAGTCTGCTTTAGGATGCACATATAGAAAATTGTTACCGCGGCCACTTATTAATACAGCACATTTTGCATGTTCCTTTACAAATGCAATGAGACGTTCACCACCTCTCGGTACGATAAGATCTAGTTGCTGATCAGGGTTTCTGAGAAATTCCTGCGTTTCGGCACGGTTCATAGTCAGCATGGTGATCCAATCTTTGTCCAGATCATTTTCCGCCAGGGCTTTGTGCCAAAATTCAACAAGCAATTTATTACTGTTATAGGCCTCTTTTCCACCTTTTAAAAGGATTTTATTATTCGCTTTGAAGGCAAGAACCGCAGCTTCTATGGTGACATCGGGGCGCGATTCATAAATGATCATAATAGTGCCAAACGGGGCGGTGCGGTTAACAATCTCCAGCCCACTATCTAAGGTTCTATTTGAGATTTCCTTATTGACAGGATCTTCTTGATCGTGAACCTCTTGTAAGGCCTGAATCATTCCGTCAATTTTTTGGTCATTGACCACAAGCCTGTCGTAAAGCGCCTGATCGTCCCTGTCAAAGGCATCCAAGTCCTGTTTATTGGCTTCAAGGAGTGCTTTTCTGTTCTTATCGATGATTTTCATCATGGAACTGAGCACGTTGTTTTTTTTAGCTGTATCTAATAATTGCATAATAATTTCTGTTTAATTCCTCTAAATTAATTCCCCGAGGCTAACTAACCCCGAGGTTCTTGATTTAAGCTTAGGCGTGAAATTTAGTGCCTACATCTTTTCCGTCCATAATGTCTACAATGACATTTTTCCGCTTTCCATTTGCAATATACGTTACGATATTTTTACGTGCGGTTTCTTTGGCAATCTTTAATTTAGACTCCATACCACCACGTCCTTCACCTTCGGCTTTATTTGATTCTTGTACATACTTCTCCACATCTTCATCAATATGTACCTCATTGATTTTTTTAGTATCTTCATGATCAGGATCACCTGTAAAAAAACCATCTGTATCTGTAAGCAAGATCATTGTATCTGCATGTATCAATTCGGCTACCAGGCTCGCAAGTTCATCGTTGTCGCTAAACATTGACATGGTCAATGATACCGCGTCATCCTCATTGGCAATAGGTATTATGCCTTCAGAAAGAAGACCTTCATAACAATTGATCATATTTTCCCGGTACTTACCCGGGGCAAAATCCCTTTTTGTGGCAAGAACCTGTGCGCAGCGCATACCAAAACTATGAAATAAGGAGTAATAATGGCGCATCAAACGTGGCTGACCAACTGATGAGAATATTTGTCGTCTAATGGAAGGATCCTTAGCGATGGAATCACCAAGAATTTCCTTGCCCGCAATGGCCGAACCCGAAGATACCAGCACCACCAAAATATCGTTTTCATAGAGAACGGCGATTTGCCTTACCAATTCATTTAATACGGGTCCCACGATGCGGTTATCCTTATTGGTCATCACATGTGTACCCACTTTTATAACTACTCTTTTTTTACCCATTTCTTTATAAATTATTTTCCTAGCTCCGTTGCCCTGTTAAAAGCTGCGTAAGCTGCATCTTTTATTAATTCCTTTACATTGTTGTCGTCCATGCTGTCTAAAGCAGCACGGGTTGTACCTCCTTTTGAAGCGACACGGTCCATCCAGGTTTCAGGAGAAAGGTCTGACTCGTCAAAAATGGCCACTGCTCCCTCAAAAGTCTTGGTGACAAGAACGCGGGAATCATTTTTAGAGAATCCCATTTTTAATGCAGCTTCCATCATACTCTGCATAAAATAAAATATATACGCTGGACCACTGCCGCTTATTCCAGTAGAGGCGTTGATAAATTCTTCGGTCTCTACGTGTATTGAACTTCCGGTTGTGTCAAGTAAGTTGCGAACCATTATAAGTTCTACACGGCTTACTTCTTTTGATTCTGTGAAGGATGTGATTCCTTTTCCCACTTTGGCCGGAAGATTAGGCATGGTACGTACGACCTTATTAATGCCGAGCGCGGTTTGAATGGTTTCAATGGTAATACCTGCCATTAACGAAACAATGATTTGCGACTCGTCAACCAAGTGCTTTATTTTATCGAAGAGCTCTTCGGTATGGTAAGGTTTGACCGCTAAGAAAATGACATCTGCTTTTGGTACACAATCTTCAACATTTGAAAATGCATCAAAATGAGGAATTTGTTGTAGTTCCGCTATTTTTTCAGTAGAAACATCATTGATCATCAGATTTCTTTTGTTCAGAAATGGCGATTTTGCCATTCCCTCTGCGTATGTTAATCCCATGTTACCGGCTCCTATTACGAGTACTTTCATCTATTGGTTGTTTTAATAATGAATTAAATAATGTGCAAGTACTGTGCGGCTTTTAAGCCTACAACAGTATATTAGTC
>JBDNGW010000749.1:0-4742 GCA_041689735.1 Leeuwenhoekiella sp.
GAGGTTTCATCTAAATTCATAATGCCTTTTAACAAATGCGCATTAATAGGGCCGGTTGGTTCAATAGTTAATTCAAAATTATTTATACCAGATGCCGGTTGTACATTATTAAAAAGCGCTATATATTTTAAAGGATTTTGAATGGAATCTACTTTGCTAATCGGTAACCCAATTCGCCCTTTAATACTAGCTTGCACAAGCGAACTTGATTCAATTTCTATATGAACGGTATCGATGCTTGCAACCAAGTCGGCTACATTTGCATTGGGGAATTGAACAACATTGGTTGCTTCGGCAAATAGGGTAATACCGGTATTATCAATAATCATATTTTGAATAGAAAGTTGAGGTTTGCCACTCTGCGTTTGCCAACTTTCTGGCATTTCTACTACGAGATTTTTCATATAAAAACCTCTGAATAAGTTGGTTGTATCAAGGTGATAATTTTGAGGGAAAGTGATGTTTGGCGGATTTAAAACATCTGACATATCATAAGAAATAGTATCAGCCAATATGGTCATGCCTTGTGAAGGGACGAGTTCTGATTTTTCTAAAGTCCCAGACAATATTAAATCATTCCACGATGTACCAATTGCAGTTAGTGTTGCTTTAGATTTTGATGTCCCATCATCGGGAGAAGGTATTAGCCAATCTCTTGTGAATGCAGTTTGTAATTCAATGCCATACTGCGAAAATCCATTAGTTCCCCATTCAACATAACAACCAGTATTTGAACTTGTTGGTTTTTTAAAGGTGAAACTGATATGAGGATTTGCTACTATTGTTACATCTTGAACAAGTTCTATTCTATTTGGAGGCATCACAATATTGTTGGGATGAAACTCTATATTTTTAGCAACGAAGCCAACCAATTGAACAGGATTTCCCCAGCTTTGTGGTGTTGTTTTGGCAGTTACCATATTGAATTCAGATTTATTATTTCTAAAAACCATTTCGGTAATAGCCAGTTGGTCTCCACTTGGGAAGTTTACACCCAGAGGTAATTTTACAGGGGACGCGTAGGCATTTAAATTATTATATGGAATGGTTTGATTGCTCTGATTTTGAACCCAAGTAACAACACTAGAAGCTGTATTATTTGCCCAGGGGTTATTTGCGACAATCCCTAAAGCCCAATCTTGGGAATAAACAGGAGCTGTACTGTAAATTTCAGCTAAAATTTTTCCTGCGGTTAGTTTTTTATCGGTGTCAACAGTAATGGAATTAAATTTAACACTTACCCGCGCTTTGAGCCAGTTAATGTAGGCCGTTCCTTTACCCGAAAACTCGCCATTTATATTGGTGACTTGTGTCGTAATAATGGCAAATTCGCTATTATAGCCGGCATAAATAGTGTCATTAGCAAAAATCTCTCCAGTGGTTTCATCATTTACAATCAAGGATTTTGTATTGGGATTGACCGGATTGTTTTTAGAAAATTGCGAAGCATTGCTAGTCCCTTTATTTTCACCAATGGGTTTTCCTTCGCGGTTTAAGGCTTGTACATTCCATATAAAATTTTCGAGGTCAGAGGTTTTAAAAATATTACTATCTACAACTTGTGTTATATTGTCAACATCTTTAGTGAAAATAAGTTGGTTTGATTGCATGGCTTGCGTTCCGGTTTGACCTTTCAAGAGTTGCCAAATTTTTAAACGATAAGTCACGGGGAAATTTGGTGTGGGTACAATGGGGGTCCATCTAAAAGTTATGGGTTTTTTTAAGTCGCCCTCGCTTAATTCAGCATCAGTAACAGGAGTGATAATTTGTGGAGGCTGATAAACTATATGTTCTGTTTCATTAATGATAAAGACCTTTGTTTTTTCTTCAGCAATAGTTTGATCAATACAGTCGGATTCAATTTCTTCACCTTTTTCATTTTTTATATATACGCAGATTGTGTAATTCCCATCAGGTGCATTTTTATTGCTTGCTAAATATTTACCCCACCTATCGAATATAGGTTTAATCCTTTCGCTTTTAACATCATCATAAGTGAACCTCTTTGTTCCAGAGGGTAACGTAATAAGTCTTGATTGTGCCTCAAGAACTTTTCCATCAGTGGCAGATTTAAGAGTTCCGGATAAAGTTATATGTAAAGTGTTTTTGGATGTATTTGTAAGTGTACCATTCCAGAGATCGGTTGCCATTAATTGATATGGCGGAGGCTGTTGGAGTTTAACCGATAATCCCTTTAAATCTGTAGTAATATCCTTGCTTTTTATTGAGAATTGCGAAAAATTGCTCATACCATTATTTTCGCCTATTGGTTTTCCTTCACGGTTTAAGGCTATAAGAGCCCAATCAAAAGCTCCGTCAATGTCTCCCATATTACTAACTACAACTTGTGTTATATTGTCAACATCTTTAGTGAAAATAGGTTGGTTTGATTGCATGGCTTGCGTGCCGGTTTGACCTTTCAAGAGTTGCCAAATTTTTAAACGATAAGTCACTGGGAAATTTGGTTTGGGTACAACGGGTATCCATCTAAATGTTATAGGTAATTTTATTTCATTTTCAGAAAATATGGTTCCATTTGCTGGTGAAATAGTTTGTGGTGCCTGATAAACTATATGTTCTGTTTCTTTAATGGTAAAGGCCTTCGTTTTTTCTTCACTTAAAATTGACATACCAACGGCATCTGCCCCAAAGAATTGAACGCTTAATTCATAATCTCCTGGAGGTAAAACGCAAGCATCCCCTAAAAATCCAACGGCTTGTTTACCGCCCCAAACTTTTGTGGTGGTATTAAAACCTGATTCGGGAGCATTGCTAGATGTATAAGAACCACAAAATTTTGAACCATCTTTTTTGATGATAACTAATATTTTACTGTCTTCAACTTGCGGACTAGGACGTCCTTTGTCACCTTTAGATGAAGCGGTTATCATAAATAATGACGTCCCAGTTCCCCAATTGGCTGTATTGGCATCGGGATAAGTTGGTAGTGTAATATTAATACCGTTTATGGGATGGTTTTGTGCCATTCCGTAAACCGAAATGAACAACAAGAATAGAATTAGGGTCTTTTTCATAACACTTGAGTTTATTTTATTATTTCTCCGTTACTAATTTTTATAGTAGTTTTATTTTTAAGATTCTTTAAAGAGTCTCTTAGCTTTTCTATTTTTTCGACCGATATATTGGGGTCTTTTTCTAAATCTTTAATGGCTTCTTCTATTGAATTATATTCTTTTATAGTGTCTTCTGAATCCTTTCTTATCACTATAAGCGGCGCAGACGTTTTTGGTTTCTTTTTAAAGAATCGCATCGTAAATATATTTTAGAGGGTCCTATTTGAATCAAACCTATAAATAGTATAGGTATCAAACAATACACATTAAGTATATGGTAACTTTGAATAAGTTAACGGTATAAAAACCTAATTAAACGGTAAATGAAGGAAGTCGGCTAGAATTATTTATTTATGATTTTTTAATAAATCGTACATCGGTTGAGTAGGGTCAAGAAATACAATAAAGTTTTATTGCTGTTGCATTTTATCTGAGAGGAATAGTCCCTTTCAGCACAAGCAGAAGCAATGTGAGAAAAGTAAACAGAAATAAGCCCCAAATAAGCGGTTGAAAGTACAACTCGTCCCAGATGTTCACAACACCCAGTTCCGGATGGCGTGTGGGATAAATGATTTCTACCTTATCGCCGGACTTAAGACGAGACAATGGTTTGGGCAGCAATCTGCCGATTTTATGTACTTCGCCCGATAAATCTTTAAAACTAATCGTAGAGAACCAACCACCGGCATTTCCAACTCCATCGCTCGTCTGTGAACTATCAAACACTTCCCCAATGACTGTTCCGACTACTTTTATTCCATTTGAGTGCAGATCAATCGCTTGTTTTGAAACGACATACGTACCTATAAAGCAGGCAGGTATTGTGAACGACATAATTAAGAAAAACGGAAAACGTACTGGATTAATGCGAAAATGGGAAATCAAAGAGGTCAAGAGATGGAGGGGATCACCCATTTTCAAATCCCCGGAAATAAGTATGACGGATATCCAGATCAGCAGAATAAATACGGCAAAGCCAAGAACAGTACCTACAGGTATGAGCGGGAATTCTTTTAGCGTGAGAATCTGAGCGTTCCTTGGATTTGACTTGCTGTAGACTATTTTGACCTCATCACCCACAACCAAAGAAGCAGATGGATAAGAAGACCGGCTCTTTACTCTTATCCGCTCTCCCGTTGAAGTTGGAAATTCAACTATTGGTGAGAACAAGAAACCGGCTCCTGGAATGCCTGGTTGACTTGAAATTGAATCCAATTCCACCACAACACCTTTGGCTCTATTGCCCGTGGTCAGCAAGCGAACCGGATTCATAAGGATCGCTCCCACAGCGAAAAGCAAAAGAAGCACTAGAGCACTTAGTATCCAGCCCATCAAATTTGTTGTCATTTTTATTGTCATTGTTTTTTTGTGTTTATCGATTTAGGCTTCTCAACCATCTTTCTTGATTTATCAATGTAAAACCAATTGTCACTTACTCAGGCACTATGCTCTCCTTCAAATAGAGGTTTTATCATCACCTTTCCGGTAGTAGCATCGGTATAACCGATTTTATAATTGATCAAAATTAACCACAATACGCCGCCAACACAATAGCAAACAAGCCTGTGGTAGGTATTGATAAACGAATGGTATGTTTTAATAATTTAACGGTAAGTTTTGAAGGAATATCTTATTTCGAAATTGAAATTTTATAAAGTTGCGGTGGTA
>JBDNGW010000750.1:0-10573 GCA_041689735.1 Leeuwenhoekiella sp.
GTCAGTTGTTGCTCGAATCTTTTTCTCATAGTTCAATCTGGGTATTTCTTTCGTTATTTCTGGGCGAATCTAAAGCCCCTAAAGAGCCTAATTTCGGGATTTTAGACCAGTTTACAAAGAGAATTCCCTCCAGATTGAACTAAGTTTTAAACTGTTAATTGTTGATTATTAAATGGTTGGAGGTTTTCTTGCAGACACTATATAGACCAAACAAGACTGTTATAAAAATATATTTCCTTTGTCTGCCACAAGTATATAAGTTTCGAATTCCTGTTGTTGTTTCAGTATATATATCTAATAAATTTATTTTGGATTGATCCTAAATGAAATTAGTCTAGAAGAATAATATTTTCAATACTAACAAAATGTTCTGAACCATTTCTTTGGAATTAATTGTTACATTTTGTCTCAACTGAAATTCGCCATAACGCACTATGGCCTCCTATATCGATCCGTTGTGGGGTGTTAACACTAAGTAAGTTGAAATTACGATAATTCCCTCCTAAAGAAATTTCAAAAAAATAATTTTTTAAGCAATGTATATTATGCGTTGTATATGCTCATGTTGACATCTTTTTTTAATGCCGAAAGTTCTTGGATTAATCCAAGGTCCCGATCGACACGGCAACCCTTTAGCAAATGCTCAGGAAGTCCGCCCTGTATCATTAGCAAACTTTTCTGTTGTGAAGCAGGGAGTGAAGGAAGTTGGACAGTAACTCTCGAATCTGGCCTATTGGTTAAAAACAGACAATAGTTGAATTTGACGATTTTATGATGAAATAGGTCAATAATTAAGCCTTTCACCAAATTTTCACACCATATTTTCTTCACTGATCTCTTTGTTTTTACTCTGACGCTGATGTTCGAAAAACTCTTCCGGTTTGAGAATGCGCATCGTTTTCTGCACCACGATCGTGTTCGATAGGGTAAAAACCTGGTCGTCTTTATTCCGCAGGTGCAAGAAGAAAAGCGTAATATTTTCCACGCGGCCTTCCATAGGGAAATCTTTATCCATGATTGCAACGTAGTCGCCTATTTTAAGGGGATGGTTAAAAAACAGAATCAGTCCTGATGTGATATTGCTCAGCAAAGACCATTGTGCAAAAAACGCCACGCCCAGAATGGTAAGCGCGGATGTGACAAAAGTAAGGACTTGACCTCCGGTCAATCCCCAGATGGCGGCCAGAAAAAATGTAAGTATCACAAAAAAGAAGATATTGACAAGTTTTACGGTGATCTGCTTGCGAGTGATGTCAAAGTTGGCTTTTAAAAACCGCTTGATAACCACACGCACGACCAAATAGCGTATCAATAATAAGATAAGCAGTATGCCAATGCTTTGAAAAAGATCATAATAGTGTATGGACACAACAGAATAGTTTAAGTTTTTGGAGCATGGTTAAAATGACTCCTTTTTGATTTCCAAAGTTTTCTGAACCCTGCCTACGTACCTACGGCAGGCAGGCGTGACGTTGTATAAAAATGGGCGAATATCCCGATATTTCCAAATTTTTATACTCCGCCAGAACCATCCCGACAGCTATCGGGAAATATCAATTTGAATTGATTTCAAACAAGCTTTTAAAAAACATACGAATTATCGTTAACAAAGAAAATTGCGTTTGCAAATAGCAGTTTGCCATTTTGCCAGAAGGCCCTAAAAAGCGGATCGTCTACCATATAAACCACGCTGCCTCGGCCCATACGCTGTTCTCCAAAGACCAACGAATTTTTTAGCCCTTTTAGTGCATCCTCACCAGCAAAACCGGCAACATTTTCTGGATCTTTTATATAACCCACATTAAAACCGTCTTTTAAATAGGAATAACTGTCGCTCCCCAATTTAAGGCTAAAATAGGTTTCGCTATAGCCAAAAGCTAATGGATGTGTATTATCCAGTTGTATTTTGAAGATGCTGCCGGTGATAAGATCTTTGGTACTTTCCTGTTCACGCTGCCCGAAAGGAATTAGCGTTACCAAGCTATCTTTCTTCTTCTCATCTTGCTTGATTTTCTTGATGCCAAAATCATCTTTGTCGGCAAGGCTTTGTATTGCGCCATCTACCGCAATGAGTTTTCCGCCAGCGCGAACCCAGGATTTGATCTTTTCTGTTAGTTTATCGTTAAGCACTATGCCGTAATTTCCGTTGGGCATGATCAAAATATCAAAATCATGAAAATCCACATGATCCAGATCCTCTGTATTAATGGGAAGCACAGGATAATTAAGCTCCTGCTCAAAAAAGTACCAGGTCGCACCAAAGGCAAGTGAAGATACGTTGTCGCCCTTGAGAAGACACACTTTCGGCTGATTGATCATCGAGACATCGCCAGAGCCGAAATCAGGTCCTGAGCTTGCAAAACTAGTCAGTGTAGCCGTCAAATTGCGCTTGTGTTTATTGGCAATTTCGGTCAATTTTTGGTCAAAATCGGTCATTTTCGCGTTATCGCTGCGGGTAATGACCAGCGAACCGCGGTCGTATTGCTGCCCATCATTTACCAAAGGTTTGTAGATAAAACGAACTTTGATGTCATTTTTGATCAGGTCAGCTAGAAAACGGGCATCTTCCATACTGTCCCATTTGCTCAAATAACCCGCTGCATTAGGCGTTGCCGTCACTGGAATATTCGTGACCGGCACAGCGGCATTGGCTTCTACCAGTGAAGTGCTGGCAACTGCGTTAAATCCATATGCCTGAGGAAGACTCCATGCGGTAATATCATAGGTAATTGGCGTGGACAAATCTGCATTAGGTTCAAAAAGCACTTTTACCATAGTTCCTTTTGGCTGATTGGTGCTGACCACGAGCGCGGTTTCATAATCCATTTTTCCCTTATCATTTGCGGCATAATTAAAACCGCGAACGGAACCGGCATTTGCATAACCGTATTTTATCTCATGACGATCCAGCAACTGCGCCAACGCGGTCAAACGATCGGGACCGCCCTTCAGCACATAGCTTTTATATTCAAAATCTTTTGGGCTAAAGAACTTTTTAAACTCGCTGTTCAATTTTTCAACATTGTTGGAAGCGGTTTCTATTGTAGCTAGACCAGTCGTGACGTGGTGCGCAACACGGTCTATCAATGTGAGCACATAACCTTCATCTGACTTAATTCCCAAACCAGCGATGCCACCACCGCCCTGCTCATAGGTCATCCCAATGGCGCCCATATAAAGCGGATAGGTATCGCCATAACTTGGATACAGCAGGTCAAAACGCTCGCGGGTAAAGAAAAGCCAGCCGTTTTCATCAAAATACTTGGCATTGTTCTTCCCTATTTCCATCTGAAAATTACGCTGAAAATCGGTGATCACTTCGTGAAAAGGTTCCGCCGCAGGCGCGAAATAATAAGGTTCATTGATGCCCTGCTCATGAAAATCAACGTGAATTTGCGGCATCCATTGGTTATAAATTTTCAACCGCTGGCGCGTTTCAACTTGTGTAGCCCACGCCCAGTCGCGGTTGAGGTCAAACAAGTAATGGTTTGGCCTACCACCGGGCCAGGGCTCATTGTGCTCTGCCGCTGCGCGGTCTGTGTTGTAGGGTTCGGTTTTTACCTGATTGTACCAGTTTGCGTAACGGTCGCGCCCGTCTGGATTCACGCAGGGATCCATGATCACGACCACGTTTTGAAGCCAATCTTTTTTTTCGGTGATAAGTTTGTATACCGTTTCCATGGCCGCTTCAGTGCTGCTGGCCTCATTGCCGTGCACATTGTAGCTCAGCCATACGATGGTTTTATCGGGATTGACACTTCCATCTAAAAGTCCGGCGTTTTTAAGGTTATTTTGACGTATTTCTTCCAGATTTGCCAGATTTTCAGGAGTGGAAACCACCGCGTACGTGAGTGGGCGCCGCTCGTTGGTCTTGCCATATTCTTGATAGGTAACCCAGTCAGAACTGGCGGCCACGCTCTCAAAATAATTCACAACATCTGCGTGGCGGGTAAACTGCGTGCCTATTTTATAGCCCAGAAATTCTTCGGGTGATTGCAGGGTTTGGGCGTTTAGGCCAATTGATAAAAATAGAAGGGCGAGCAATGTGTACTTTTTCATCATAAAGATCATTTTGAAGCATTAAAACTACTAAAAATCTGGCAATAGTGAATCCTTCCTTTTGATGTAACTTTGACATTTTAGGATTGTGTGTTTTAAACGCTATAAAGTGTGAAAGAGGCATGATTTTCCATTAAAATTTTGCTTGCTCATGACCATTCATAAGATTCCATATCGTGAGACCGGTTATTTCTCTAGTCTTATCTGTGATTATTTAGAAAAAAAGGAGAATGTACAGCCATTTTACGAGCGTTTTTCTGATCTAAAATCATTTAAAGCACAGTTGGAAGGGAAAAGTTATTTTTCCGCGGAAAACAGGGAAATTCTGGTAAAAACCCTTAAAAATCAGTATAAATTGGTTAAAACTAGCTCAAAAACGGCTGAAAATATCGATTTATTGACCAAATCTTCGACATTTACGATTACGACCGGCCACCAACTCAATCTTTTCACAGGACCGCTTTATTTTCTTTATAAAATTATTCATACCATCACGCTTTCGCGGAAGCTAAAAAAAGAATATCCCGAACAGGATTTTGTGCCCATATACTGGATGGCGACCGAAGATCATGATTTTGACGAGATCAATTATTTTAACCTAAATGGCAAGAAAGTCCGCTGGAACCGTGCGGATATCACGGACAATAACAAAGGTGCGGTGGGCGAGCTGTTGACCGAAGGTTTGGCCGAAGTCCACAAACAGTTTTGCGCAGAAATAGGAAGTTCAAAAACCGCGCAAAAACTCTGCGATCTTTTTGAAGAGAGTTACCTGAAGCATGAGAATCTTGCCGATGCCACACGCTATCTCGCCAACGAACTTTTTGCCGAATACGGACTTGTAATCATAGATGCAAATACAGCGGACTTAAAGCGGGAGTTCATTCCATATATGGAAAAGGAATTAAAAGAGCAAATTTCCTTTAAAACAGTCCAGAAAACGGCTGAAAAACTAGAGGAATCAGGATATCCCGTTCAGGTTTCCCCACGAGAAATCAACCTTTTTTACCTGAAAAACGACCTTCGAGAACGCATTATTGAGCGCGACGGAGCATATTTTGTGCACGACACAAAGATGGAATTTTCGCAAGTGGAAATTTTAAGCGAACTGGAACAACATCCCGAACGCTTTAGTCCGAATGTGATCATGCGACCTTTGTATCAAGAAGTGATTTTACCCAATCTTTGCTATATAGGCGGCGGCGGCGAACTGGCGTACTGGCTGGAACTGAAGGATTATTTTGATATGGTGAAAGTGCCTTTTCCGATTTTGATGTCGCGCAATTCTGCTCTTATAATAACCGAAAAGCAGTTGGGTAAAGTGGAAAAAATGGATCTTGAAATTACTGATCTGTTTCAAGATAACAACGATTTGGTCAACCGAAGGATCCGCAAAATCTCTAATATAGATATTGATTTTTCCCCGCAAAAAGAACATTTGATCAAGCAGTTTGAAAACATGTACAGCATTGCTAAAAAAACGGATGTCACCTTCTTAGGCGCTGTAAAAGCGCAGGAGATAAAACAACTAAAAGGCCTAGATCACTTAGAAAAACGTCTGTTGAAAGCACAAAAACGGAAATTGGGCGATGAAGTAAAACGCCTTACCGCATTACAATTGCAACTTTTTCCGCAGGAAAACCTACAGGAACGAATTGATAATTTTTCAAAATTCTATTTGGAATATGGGGATGATTTGATCCCAAAATTAATGGAATCGTTGGATCCAATCAATGAGGAGTTGACGGTGGTGGTTTTTGAGTGAGATTTGATCGTATCCAGACCTAACAGGTTTGTCAAACCTGTTAGGTCTAGTTTCAGAAGTTCCCTTTTAAATCACCTTTTTTCCTTCAATACTTATAGCAGAACCTTCCATACATTGTAAAGAATCAGGTTCTTGATTGGTCAGCATAGCAAACTCTTTTCCGTACAATTGGCTAAAGTCGATATCCACATTGTAATGTAAAACCTCATAGGCTTCCCATTGCGGGTGGCGCACTTCGTACTCATTGGTTGTGTTTCCGCCTTTTTTACTGTAGCCCCAATAGTGTTCGGTGATAAATTCAGTCTTGCTTTCAGGATGGAAAGGTTGGGAGGTATTGGCCGTGGTCAATGCGATTTCTTGCCATTTACCCTTATTTTTTAACGCGTAGCTTATGGTATTTTCGGTAGTGGTAATGTGGTGATTGTAATGCATTTTCTTTAGACCGTACTTTTCATTGTACAGCATATTTGCAACGAGCACAATGGCCGGTTTTGCGACGACTTCAGATATAAAAACGGTACCGCGGCGCTTTTTACCGCTTACATTTCGAGTGACGTAAAAACGCAGGTTCATTTCCTCAAAACGAGTATGAAAAGGAACTGAAATCCCTTTGAGCTTTACCTTGTCAAAAAGAAAACCCACAAGGCTCAAGTAACATTTCCCGTCATAGAAATCAAGATCGGTGTGCGCGGGAACGTAGGGCTGCAAGATTGCCGGGTCGATCTCGTAATTGGCAAAGCACAATTTTCGCCATTTCGCAGTGAGAAAACTCATTTGGTCTTGAAAAATTTGAGCGGTGGCAACAACATGCCAAAGCACTCGCCTTCTTCTTTACCCAAATGTTTGTGGTGAATTTTATGCGCGCGTCGCAAACCTTTGGAATACCAATTGTTCGCATTGCGGAAAAGTTTAAAACGTTGGTGTATAAAAATATCATGAACCATAAAATAAGCCATTCCGTAGGCAAAGATTCCCAAACCTACGGGAAGGCCTATCCATACACCTTCATAACGCCACAACAGGAAGCAGCCTATACTTACCAGCGCATAAAAAATAAAGAAAAAATCATTGCGCTCCCACCACGAGCCATGATCTTTATGGTGGTGATCGCGGTGCAATGACCATAAAAAACCGTGCATGACATATTTATGGGTAAACCATGCCATAAATTCCATAAGGCAAAAGGTGATTGTAAAAACAAGTATCCAGAGAAACGTTTGCATTTTAAATAAGGTTTAATCTATATTTCACATAACTGCGCGCCAGCAAGGATGCCTTAACATAATTAGGCACGCGTATTCGGGTATTTCTTATTTCTATAGACGGTGTGTCCTTAAGTTTACTAAGTAGTTTGCGGTAATAACGGTAGGCGGTGTAGACGCCAAATTTTGCTTCCACGGGCAGTTTATGAATGCCCATTAAACCCTTTGCAAAATCGCTTTCGATCTCGTCTATAATATCTTTCTTGCTCGCTTCATCAAGTTCTTCCAAATTGGCATTAGGGAAATAACTGCGGCTGAGCTCTTCATAATCGGCCTTTAGATCGCGTAAAAAATTTACCTTTTGAAAGGCAGAACCCAAACTCATGGCGCTTTCGCGGAGCGATTCATATTTTTTCTCATCACCTTTTACAAAAACCTTGAGACACATGAGACCCACCACGTCCGCAGAACCATAAATGTATTCTTTATAATCGGCATCGGTGAGATAGTCGCTTTTGGTAAGGTCGAGGCGCATACTTTTCATGAATGAATCGACCAGCCCTTTTTGAATTCCGTACCTATGATAGGTATGTTGAAACGAATTGAGAATTGGGTTCAAGCTGATTTTATCAATCAGGGCGTTCTCCAAATCCACGGTAAACCGAGAAAAAAGTTCTTTTTTATCATAATCGTGAAAACTATCCACAATCTCATCGGCAAAGCGCACAAAACCATAAATATTGTGAATATCCTGCCTAATGCTGGGCGCAAGCATTTGTGTCGCCGTTGAGAAGGAGGTACTGTACGACCGGGTGACCATCTGCGAACACTTTAGCGATACGGTGTCAAAAATATCTTTCATGTGCTACTGCTGTTTTTCAATAAGACCCGCTGTAAGTTTTCCTGAAATCAATGCAGGTGGAACTCCAGGGCCGGGTACGGTTAGCTGACCCGTAAAATACAGGTTTTTTACTTTTTTACTTTTCAGTTTTGGTCGTAGAAAGGCTGTCTGCAACAGTGTATTTGCCATCCCATAAGCGTTGCCCTTATAGGAATTGTAATCCTGTTTAAAGTCCTGTACACAGAAAGACTCTTTAAATATAATGTTTTTTCGCACTTTTTGGTCAGTTAAATCCTCAAAACGATCCATAATCTTATGAAAATAAGTATTGCGTATTTCTTGCGAGTCATAAAGCCCTGGCGCTATAGGTATAAGAAAGAAGCCACCATCCTTACCTTCCGGCGCCATGGAAGCATCTGTTTTGGAAGGGAAATTAGCATAAAAAAGTGGTGCTGTGGGCCATTCTGGCGTATCGTAAATCTCCTCAGTGTGCTGAACAAAATCGGTATCAAAAAAAAGGTTATGGTGATTTACGTTATTGATTTTTTTATTGAAACCTATATAAAAGAGTAGGGATGAAGGTGCGAAAACCTTCTTTTCCCAATAACTTTCTGAATACTGCCGCATACTTTCTGGCAGAAGTGTTTCTGTATGATGATAATCTGCGCCGCTCAAAATAATATCGCCCAGCACGGTTTTTCCGTTTATTTCCAATCCTACGGCGGTACTTCCCTCGGTGCGAATGCGGCTTGCAACACTTTCTGTATGTATGTGCACGCCCAGTTCTTTGGCGAGCGATTCTATACCTTCGATTACGGAATACATTCCGTTTTTAGGATGAAAAGTACCAAGACCAAAATCTGCATAGTTCATAAAACTGTAAAAGGCGGGCGTGTCAGAAGGCTTCGCGCCCAGAAAAAGCACTGGGAATTCAAGGATCTTTATGAGTTTAGGATTGGTAAATGAGCCGCGCACATCTTTACTTATCGTACTGAAAAAGCGGCCAATTTTCATGATCGTCTGTGGTGTGATCAATTCTAAAGGGGAAACGCCAGGTCGATACACCAACTCTTTAATGGCCACGTCATAATTGTCCTTGGCCTTGTCAATAAATTGCTGAAGTTTTTTTGAACTGCCAGGTTCTACAGCTTCAAATACTTTTTTTATTTTTTCCAGCGTACCTTCAATGGTAATATAATCGTCTTTTCCGAAGAATACACGATACGCGGGATCCAGTTTTTGTAAGGTGTAATAATCGGATTGTTTTTTACCAAAATCGGCAAAAAAGCGGTCAAAAACGTCTGGCATCCAGAACCAGGAGGGACCCATGTCAAAAGTAAAACCTTCACGTTTCAATTGTCTGGCGCGACCGCCTATACTACTGTTTTTCTCATAAATGTGCACTTCATGTCCCTGCTGTGCCAAATAGCACGAGGCAGAGAGAGCAGAAAATCCAGAACCTATTATGAGTATTTTCTTTTTCATTTTAAATTTTCAATAAACGAACCAATCGATTTTATGAGATGGGCATTTTTGGGCAAATCCTTAATATTTTCCCGAAGTGCCTTTCGACCAAATATATAGAAAGGTACGCTGTTATTTTCTAATTCTGTATTAAAAGCCTTTGCATAATCGGCTACCGAACTTAAATCTGGTTTTACCGTAAAATAAGATACAAAACTAACATTTGGTTGATTGAGCATCAGGTATTTTAGATTTTCTATAAGAATACTTTGCCCCAGATAAATACATTTATAACCATGCCTCACAATCTCATAATTGAGAAAGAGGAGGCCAAGGTCGTGTATTTCATTTTCTGGTAAGAAAAGTACAAAAACCTTGGATTTCTCAGGAATATCGGTAAGTTGATATTGTTCAATCCTGAGCAGTATTTTTTGCTTGATTAAATTGGTAATAAAATGTTCGTGCGAAGGGTCAATGGTATTGGTCTGCCAGAGCAGACCGATTTCCTCCAGCAGCGGAATGAGTACCTTGTTAAAAATTGTCGTAAAGTCCAACTCTTTTGATAGGGAATCAAACGTTTTAGCAAAAAGTTGCTGATCAAAATTCATCATCGCGATTTTAAATGAATTGATAGCTTGATGCTCTTTTGGCTCTAATTTTTGCGACACAATTTGCTTGACCAGTTCTGCAATCTCAAAAGTACTGTGACTTGCTATTTTTGATATTTTATAATCCTGCTCCAGCAAAAATGAAACATTCAGGAGTTTTTGCAAATCTTTGAGGGAATACGTGCGGATATTGGTTGATGTCCGTTCTGGAACAAGGAGTTGATAACGTTTTTCCCAAATGCGAATGGTATGCGCTTTTACGTTTGCTAAATTCTCCAGATCTTTTATGCTGAATTTGGTTTTAACGGCATTCATTTAGAAAAAAAAATTGTTTTTATATAGTATTCAAATGTACAGCTTTGTTCAATGAATTAAAAAAAAAGGTAAACAAAAAATAGCGTTTTAGTAAAGTATTATGAGGTGTTTTTCGATTTTACCTTAACTCAAGAGGTATTGATTGCATAACCTCACTACAACTGCTTTCTTCTAGCAACACACTATGGATCTGTTTAGAAATAACCTGCCCATTTCTATGGGTTCTTTTGCCCAGCAACTGCGCCTGCCTTTGCCGGTAGGCAGGTTGAAAATACTCGCCATAGCTACGGCTATGTCTGCGTTTTTCGCCTTGTTGATGAAC
>JBDNGW010000751.1:0-2664 GCA_041689735.1 Leeuwenhoekiella sp.
CCGTTCGTTCAGCCGCGGGAAGTGTAGAGGAATTACTACTGAAATAAGCCCCAAATGGACATCCTCGCATACAACGGTTCCTGTACTGGCAAGCAGAACGCCCTTCGTAGGTTTTGTCACCCGTTATATGAGCGGTGCGGCCTATGGTAAGTAACCGGTCTTTATAGTTCTGTGCAATATTTTGTTTAAGGTGGTCCTCTACGCAGTTTAATTCCATAGGAGGGCCAAAATGGCCATCGGGCAATTGCGGGAGTCCCAGGTTTTCACCACTTACACCTATATATTCTTCCACTTTATCATACCATGGCGAAATATCGCTATAGCGAATAGGCCAGTCTACGGCAACGCCTTCTTTTTCGTTGGCCTCAAAATCAAAATCACTTAAGCGATAACTTTGGCGGCCCCACATAAGTGATCTTCCGCCCACGTGATAACCCCGCATCCAGTCAAAACGCTTGGTCTCATTATAAGGGTGCTCCAGGTCATTTACAAAAAAATGGTTGTGCGCCGCATTTGTGGTATAACCCGTACGCGCTTGCTTCAACTGCTTTTTCTCTTCCTCTCGGGGCAATTGTCCTTTGAATTCAAAATCCCAGGGATCCATATTCATGGTGGGATAATCCTTAATGTGTTTCACCATACGGCCGCGTTCTAGAACAAGGGTTTTAAAACCCTGTTCACATAATTCTTTTGCGGCCCAGCCACCACTAATTCCTGTTCCTACAACGATAGCGTCATACATTTCCTCTGGTCTTGCTTTGCTCAAAATATAATAGGTATTTGAAAGTTTTGATATTAATGATACCAAATATATAAATTAAAGTTATTTTTTTACGGAATACGCAAAACTATAAATTAAAAAATGCCTAGTTTTAACACCTACATGTATACTTTTGTTCATCCAATACTCATAAATCGATTTATGCCATGAAAAAACCAATATTCTTGCTCGCCATTTTGATGGCGTTTTTTAGCATTTCCTGTAAAGAAAAGGCCAACGAGCCACAAACAACCACCACGGTAGATTCAACCACCACCAAAGATCCTTTCTTTAAAATATCCCTGGCACAATGGTCTTTGCACGCCCCCATTGTGGAAGGCAAGATGAGTCCAATGGATTTTGCCCAGAAAGCTAATGAAATGGGTTTTGAGGGCATAGAATACGTAAGTCAGCTTTATACTAAAAAACTGGCCAGTTATCCCGATCAGAAAACTGCCATGGATTCACTTGTAAAGACCTTAAAGGCAAAAAGTGAACAATATGGGGTAAAAAACGTCCTTATAATGATCGATAACGAAGGAGATCTTGCTTCTGCAGATAGCAATGTGCGCGATGAGGCGGTAGAAAAGCATAAAAAATGGGTTGATGCAGCCGCAACCTTTGGCTGCCACGCAGTGCGCGTAAATCTTAACGGTGCAAAAGAGGAGCAGGAATGGAAAAAGGCCTCTGTAGATGGCCTGACCAAACTTGCTGATTATGCAGCTCAAAAAAACATTGAAGTTTTAGTAGAGAACCACGGTGGTTTTTCTTCAAACGCGGTATTGCTCATGGATGTTATGAACACCGTTGATCGTGATAATTGTGGTACCTTACCTGATTTTGGCAACTTTTGCATTGAACGCAGCGAGGATGGCTGTGCCGAAGAATATCCACGCTACAAAGGTATTGAGGAAATGATGCCCAAAGCCATGGCCGTTAGCGCAAAAACCTATGCGTTTAATGATGCAGGTGAAGAAACCTCCATGGATTATTCAAAGATTATGCAGATAGTTAAAGATGCCGGCTATACTGGTTTTATAGGTATTGAGTACGAAGGGGACGAGCTTACTCCCGAGGAGGGAATAGACCGCACAAGGGAATTACTATTAAACACTGCTAAAAAACTAAACTAACGAATTCATGAACTTTCTTACACGCTCCAAGCTCTCGATTATGTTCTTCCTGGAATTTTTTATCTGGGGAGGCTGGTTTGTAACCCTAGGTTCCTATCTAGGTGCTAACCTGCAGGCCACAGGGGCAGAATCTGGTATGGCATTTTCCACACAATCCTGGGGGGCAATCATCGCCCCTTTTATCATTGGACTGATCGCAGATAAATTTATTAATGCTGAGAAAATACTTGGGATTTTACATTTAGTTGGAGCCGTTTTGATGTATCAAATGTCAAATGTGACCGAATTTGACGTATTTTATCCCTATGTTCTAGGGTATATGATTGCCTATATGCCTACTTTGGCATTAGTCAACTCTATAGCTTTTAACACCTTAGAGGATTCTTCCAAGCAATTTCCCATAATTAGGGTCTGGGGCACGGTCGGTTGGATAATTTCGGGATTATTGATCAGTCTTGTGTTTAAGTGGGATTCCATGCAAAATTTAGAAGACGGTATGCTTTCCAATACGTTTTTTATGGTTGCGATAGCCTCGGCCATTCTGGGTGTATTTAGTTTTACTTTGCCAAAAACACCGCCCAGTTCAAGGGGTGAAAAAGTAACCCTGAGCGATATATTGGGCTTGGATGCCCTAAGGCTTTTGAAGAATAAAAACTTCTTGATTTTCTTCATTTCCTCTATATTGATTTCTATCCCGTTAGCTTTTTATTATCAAAACCTAAGTCCGTTTTTAACCGAATCCAAACTTGGGAACTCAACAGCCTTGATATC
>JBDNGW010000752.1:0-4276 GCA_041689735.1 Leeuwenhoekiella sp.
AACGAGGGATTTCCGGAAGGTCTTTATTGCTGTTTAAAGTTGCGGTAACCCTGATATTTCCGTTATTTTCAATCAGATAATTTATGGTGTAGGGCACATCTACGCCGGCCAATTCGTAAGTCACGGTAATGGGCAGGCCATCGTTCCCTTTTTGATCAACGTCCACACTGGAGACCTTGCTAGCTTGTGTGGCCACTTTCCATGCTTTTAGTTTGGTAGGCATACCGTTGCCAAAATCATTATCTGTGGGTGCGCGCCAAAAATAAGGCTGCGGAAATCCTGAAATTGGCGTTTCCGAACTTCCCTTTACATGATAACTTTCAAAAGCCCCGGTTTCGGTATTGAAAGTGCCTTCTATAGTTGAAGATGAAAAGCTGATCACATCGTCATTTTTATTTACTGAAAGCTGCCCCTCAGTTGTTTCCGCTTCTTCGAAAAAGAAAGAATTCTCTCCTAATTTAAACTGTTCACGTGCAATTTCATAATGCGCGGGAATCATTTCGCTGGCTTCTTTGGTGTATGCAAAAACATCCAAGAAATATTCCTTATCACCAAGTTGCGGAAGCTTAACCGCAACCGATTTTGAGGTATTTGGGGCCGTTTTTACTTTAAAAGTGCCCGTTTTTATTATTTTGCCATCGGCAAGAAGGTTCCATTCAAAATCATATTGATCCAGATTGGTGAAATTGAATTCATTTTTTACCACAATAGCATCTCCTTCTTTCTCAAATTTGATGTTCTGATATACTTTTTTAACCTCTTCCAGGCCGGGATGCGGGATGCGGTCTGCCGTTACGAGTCCGTTAGCATTAAAGTTCTGATCGTTCTGCAGATCCTGACCGCCTAGATCGCCACCATACGCCCAGAATTCCCTACCATCGGCAGTTTTTGCGCGCAGGCCTTGATCTACCCAATCCCAGATAAAACCGCCCTGCATGTGGTCGCTGCTCTCAATAATATCCCAGTATTCCTGAAAATTACCGCTGCTGTTCCCCATCGCGTGGGCGTATTCACACATGATAAACGGGCGTGATTTTGTTTCATCTTCTGCATATTCTTTCATGCGTTTTAAGGTGGGGTACATAGGCGCCACGATGTCTGTATCGCGGTTTTCGCCAGCCTGTTCAAACTGCACCATGCGCGTGGTGTCGCGTTGTTTTATCCAATCGTACCCTTCATAAAAGACAGGGCCATTGCCGCTCTCATTGCCCATTGACCAGATTATGATGGAAGGATGGTTTTTGTGAAACTCGACCATCCGCTCCATACGGTCCAGATGTGCCGGTGCCCATTCCTTTAAATACGCCGGATGTATGGATTTGTCAAACCCCCCTTGAAACTCTGCTCCCATGCCGTGGGTTTCAATATTCGCCTCATCCACCACGTACATGCCGTATGTATCGGCAAGATCGTAGAGGTACGTATCATGCGGATAATGGCTCATCCTGATTGCGTTGACATTGTTTTGCTTCATCACCTCAATGTCCTTGCGCATCATGTCACGGTCGGGCACGTGACCTTTATCGGGATGGTGCTCGTGCAGATTTACGCCCTTCACGGTAATGGGCTCGCCGTTTACCATAAGTTGGGCGTTTTTGATCTCTACTTCCCGAAAACCTGTTTTCCCAGCAAGCGCTGCGATAGATTTGCCAGATTTATCCAAAAGGCTGATGCTATAGGAATACAAATTGGGATATTCCCCACTCCATTTCTCAACGTTTTTTACTGTTTTTTGGAAAAGCACGTTGTCCAAATTTTTATCCAGCGCTTTGGTTTCGCTATAGATCTCGCTTCCCTGATGATCAAAGAGAATGAATTTTACAGATGGATTTTTTATTTGGCTCTCACCAAAGGATTTCAGTTTAATATTGACGCTCAGGTTGCCTTCACTATAATCGTTGATAAGGCCACTGGTTAAAAAGTAATCCCAAATTGTCGTTTTGGGCACGGCCTGTAAATATACATCGCGCTCAATTCCGCTTAAGCGCCAGAAATCCTGATCTTCCAGATAACTGCCGTCGTGCCACCTAAAAACCTGCACTGCAAGTAGGTTTTCCCCCCACTTGAAGCAAATCGGTAATATCAAATTCGGCTGGGGTTTTGGAAGCTTTGGTCATTCCCGCTTCTTTGCCGTTCACAAAGACACGCGCGTAACCGGAAATCGACCCAAAACGTAGAATAATCGCCTTTTCATCCCAATTTTCGGGCACTGTAAAATTGGTTCGGTAAGATCCTACCGGATTGTAAATCTTCTCGCTGCTCTTTCGCTCCAGGGAATTGAACGTCACTGTTTTTCCAGCGCTCAGCTCCATATTATCGGGCTGTGCAGGATAACCGATGTATGGCGGATTTTTGGGAAAAGGATAGGTAATATTGGTATAAATGGAAATATCGAAACCTTCAAGTTCCCAATTGGAAGGAACTTTGATGTCATCCCAGTTCTCATCATTAAGTCCAACTTCATAAAAATTCTATGGCCGTTCTCCAGGATGTTTTACGATCATGAACTTCCAGGTTCCATTAAGGCTTTTGTAAAGATCTGAATCCTCCGGTTTGCTTTTTAAGGCTTCTGAAGCTTCGGTAAAGAGCACAAAATCGCTACGCCCGTCCAATTTATGGCGATCGATCAACGTGGGATTTTCCCATTCGTTCGGACTTTGCTGAGCGAAAGCGACCGCGCTGAAAACGAGTGAAATACAGTAAAAAACGAGTTTTTCCATGATTTTTTTGAATACTTTTATTGATTTTTATATCTTTTTAAGGCCTCCACAAAATAATAGTCCCCGTATGAAAGTGGAACATCAATTTCGGAGTTACCGGGCAAATTGCCTACCGCATGTTTTAGTAAGAATCCGCCCAACTCGCCTTTCTTTGCCAAATATTCTGGAGACATAAGGTTTTTTAAGATGGTTTCGGCATTTTTAAAATAAATGTCAGCCTTTTCACCTTCCATATAACCGCTCAGTTCTAAAAGCGCTGCTGCATTGATCGCGCCGGCAGAACTGTCGCGCAGCGCATCGGGAATATTATCTGCATCAAAATCCCAATACGGAATTTTATCTTCTGGAAGGTTTGGATTATTTAACATGAAATCTGCAATATGCTGCGCCTGTTCCAGATACTTTTTATCACCGGTCTCGCGGTACATGACCACATAACCATAAAATCCCCATGCCTGGCCACGCGACCAGGAGGATTCATCTGCGAAGCCCTGATGAGTAATTCGTGCTTTTATATCGCCCGTTTTTTCCTTATAAATGACCTCATGATAGGAACTAAAATCATCGCGATAGTGGTTTTTCATCGTGCTGTTGGCATGGTTTACGGCAATATTATAATACGTGCTGTCTTTACTATGCGAAGTCGCCCAGAAGAGCAGTTCCAAGTTCATCATATTATCAATGATCACCACGATATCGTCATCGCCAGCCTTGTTCCACGGGCCGCTGTTCCAAGAGCGAATTACTTTAGCCGTGTCATTGTAACGCGTAATGAGCGATTTTGCGCTGTTCATCAGAACCTGCTCATATTCAGGTTTTGGGTCAAGCCTATACGCGTTGCCAAAACTACAATACATCATAAAACCAAGATCGTGCGTTGTGGTATTGTACTGTTCTATTTTTAGTTCCTCAAGTATGCGCTCTGCTTCGGTCAGCAGGGGTTTTTCTTTGGTTTCCTCATATAAATATAAAAGCGTTCCTGGATAAAAACCACTCGTCCACCAGCCCGAACCGCTGGTTTCAAATTTGCCTTCCTCTGGAATATAGGTTTTAGGGAAACTTTTGTCGTCCAGATTTTCGCCCATAATTAAGTATTGTTTGGAAGCGAGCGCAAACAAGGAATCGATTTTTTCATCTGAAATCGCCTTTTTTTGAACATTTTCTGCTATGGTATTTTTGGCAGCAGCTTTATCGGTAGAATCCTTACAAGAAATCATTACGGAGAAACAGACTAAAAATACCCCTATTTTAATTGAATTGATTGTCATTGAATTAATCATTTTTAAACGTTAGTTATTCTTTTGGCAATTTATAATATTCTAAAACCTTCACATCTGTATGCTAAGCACGAGCAGAACCTCTGATGTAAATTTGATTGGCATTTTGCTTAAAATATGGAGTTTTTCTTTTTCCCCATAATCTCAGATCATAATTGTGTTTCCATGCTCACTGATTCTTTGGTAAGGTCAAGCATTTGCCTGAATTTTTTAGTGTGCAGCTGATGCTGAGCAAGCGAAAAATTATTTCCGTGTATTTCATTTCTGAAAAGGGTCTAA
>JBDNGW010000753.1:0-4319 GCA_041689735.1 Leeuwenhoekiella sp.
CCGTATTCATAATTTTACATTTTAAACGTAAAATCATGAACTTTCAATTCAAATCAAATCAAAAAATCGAATAACGTCGATATGCCCAATAAAATCAATACATTAGAAACAAATTAACAAAGTTAACGCACCAGTACTAATGCACAATTATTAATGAAATTAAAAAAATAGAAAACATTGGTAGCACCTTATGTAAAAAATAGGGTAGTTCGTTGCTTACTTAAAAGTTTCAGCATATTTCTTAATCTAGTGAGTGAAAAGTGCAAGCAATAACAAATATATAGGTCATAATTTAAGCTCGGCGAAAATGCTAATACCTACCGTCCCTTCTACTATCTACAGAAACTACCCTTAAGATCAACACGAACCATCAAATGGCATAACCAATAAATATAGAACAAAACCATATATTTGTCATATCGGAAAATAAGAAAGTTATGGATTTGGAAGCACGAAAATATCATTTTATTAAGGAACTGTTCAGTGTCGACAGTGAAAGTATAATCGATACCTTAGAGCGTGTCTTAAAACGTGAAAAAGAGGAGCACCAAGAGATCTCTTTGGAACATAAAATAGAATTAGATAATCGATTGGAAAATTACAAAAATAATCCTGGCGATGTATTGGATTGGATAGATGTCAAGAATGATTGGTAATGGGATATAAGATCAAGTTACTGCCGGTTGTACATGCCGATCTGCGAAAGGCGAAAAAATGGTACCACGAAAAAGTGAAACATTAGGGCAGGAATTCAAAGCAGAAGTAGAAAAAGAAATTGATTATATTGGCGAGTATCCAGATCACTATCAGCTAAAATATAAAGAGTTGCGACAATCATTGGTAACGCGTTTTCCCTACGCCAACTTTTATTTAGTAGAGGAAGAGCAAAATTGAATTGTTGTTTTCGGTGTCTTGCACACCAGTAGAAATCCTGAAATTATCCTAAAAGGGCTAAAGAAATAGCATTATAAAATAAGAGTGAAAAAGTTACCGGAATCGGCTAAGACTCCACGCCTTTATATACTCTTGTGCTATTAACTCATAATCGTGGTGCCTCTCTACAAACTCCCGAGCATTTTCTGAAATTTCAATCAGTTTTTTAGGGTTATTAAGCAGTTTATCAAGATTTACGGCGATTTTATCAGCATCTGGAATGGTATGAATTGCAACGCTATTTTCGTGTAAACCATAAAAATCACAAAAAACTTCCCCAGCGCCGGTAAAAACCACTTTGCCTTTGGCCATCGCTTCCAGTGCATTATAACCTTGATCTAACGCGTAGGTTTGATCCAGGACAATATGCGCAGCGTCGTATTTCTTGATATATTCCGCGTAGGGAAGGCTTTCCGCAGTTATTATTTCAACTTTTTCGCCAAACTCCTGCTTGATCTGATTCAGCGCTTTTTCAAAAATATCGTTGCCTTTTTTATAATAATTGCTCCTATTTATACCATGAAAAATCACGATTTTTTCGGCTATCACTGGAAAAGGAACAGCGGTCAACGCATCCAGATTGACAGGATTGGGGATCATTCCAAAATAATCGGGCTGATTCTCGTCTTTATAAATAGTATGATAATCCAGATCTGTCGTGATCAACAAATCCTTCTGCTTAAAAATCCATCGATGATAATCCAGGTGTTTTTCGGTCAGATAGCGGGCACTCCACGGAAATTCCTGCTTTCCGCGAAGCGAATCCATAGGATGATACGGCAGTTTATGGCGGTTTTTCAAATACAGATAATCATCGCCACAACCCAAAATAACCAGTCTTTTGGTCATTTTACGCAGTTGTTTGATCAATTTTCGTTCAAAGAAATAAGGGGTTTTAAATGGATATTCATTGATAAGTTGAATCACATCAAATTCACCTAAATTTCGCAAAGCCGTTTTTGCCCGCCAATAGGTTTCTAAAAATGCGATATCGTAGTTGCTGCCGCGATAAATCAACTGTCGCAAGGCATTTAGCAAAAAAATATCCTGCGCATATTTTCCGCGGACATTAATATCCACCGGAAATTTTTTAAAGGCATCGCCGCTTCCCAACAGCAGCACCTCGTGACCGCCCTTTTTCAAGCCTTGTTTTAATGAATTGTGCAGGTTGCTGTACTCCCCCACCAGCAATATTCTCATGGATTTTCCTATTTTTGAAGCCGAAAGATAAAAAACAATGCCGCAACCCCGCCATAAAATCGCCATTCTTGTTGAAGCCCTAGGCAAGGGCGGCGCAGAACGATCGGCAGGATTGCTTTCTAAAATATTCCACGATCTGGGTCACGAGGTTTATATAGTCACGATTACCGATGTGGTGGACTATCCCTACGCCGGCCAACTCGTAAATCTCGGACTGCTTAAAAACAAGCGCAATGATGCTTTCAACAAATTGAAACGTTTTAGGCATTTTAAAGATTTTTTAAGTGAAACTCAGATCGATTTTGTACTCGATTTTAGATTCCGGAAAAATTACTTCAAGGAATGGCTAGTGGCCAACTATCTCTATGCCGATGTAAAACTCATTTACATGGTACGCAGTTACGAGCTAAGCTATTATTTCCCCAAAGCAAGCACCAAAACCAGCAAACTATTCTCAAAAGCCTTCGATATAAACTGTGTTTCCGAAAGAATCATGGAACGCGTAAAAACCGATTATACCCTGAAGAACATCAGTTTTATACGCAATCCAGTTGATTTTGAGGAAATCCAAGAACAGTTCGCCAAAGCGGAAATCAGCGGAAAATATATTATTGCAGCCGGAAGGATGAGCATTGACATCAAGCAGTTCGATAAATTAATCAGGACGTATGCGCAATCGGATCTGCCAAAAAAAGGGATCGCCCTCAAATTGCTGGGCGACGGCAAATTAATGGTTGACTATAAAAAACTGACCGCAGAACTTAATCTACAAGATCTGGTACATTTTGAAGGGTTCAAAGAAAATCCCTTTCCCTATTTTAAAAACGCTCTTTTTACGGTGCTCTGCAGCAAGTTTGAAGGTTCACCGCGCGTATTGTTAGAAAGTCTGGCCTGCAGTACGCCGGTAATCGCAATGGACTGCCCCACCGGTCCACGGGAAATTGTCATACACGAGAAAAACGGACTTTTACTGCCTGAAAATGACTTTAACGCGCTAAAAATAGCAATGAATCTATTCGCAGAAAACAATAAATTAAGACAAAACTGCGCAAACTACGCTAAGAAAAGCATTGCAGATCATAGTTTGCAAGAAGTGGGCAAAGCTTGGCAAAAACTACTAAATTCGGCATTATGAAACCCCATAAAATAAAAATTCCCAAAATAGAAGACCGCCGCGGCAATTTGGCCGTAATCGAAAAAGACGTGATCCCATTTGTTTCCAAACGGGTATATTATCTATTTGATGTACCCAGCGGAGCTAGTCGCGGCGGGCATGCACATAAAAAGCTTTATCAATTCCTCATTGCGCTGAGCGGTAGTTTTGACGTTATTCTCGACGATGGTAAAACAAAAACCATACTCACCCTAAATAGACCAGACGAAGGCCTGCTCATACCCAACGGCTACTGGCGCGAACTCGAGAATTTTTCTTCCGCAGGGATTTGTTTGGTTCTGGCTTCCGAAGAATTTGATGAGGATGATTATATCAGGGAATATGATGATTTTTTGGCTTTTAAAAATGGAGGTTGTGAATAGTTTTAGAACTGATTAAAACGGTTTGAATTTATTTATCAACTTGTAAATTGAACGTTGTCACTTCGAGTAGGCGTTTTCCATAGCAACAGCGGAGAAAAACGGCGTACCCGCCTGCCGGCCGGCAGGTCGAGACGTATAATCGATCATTGTCACTTCGAGTAGCCGTTTGCTGTAGCGATAGCGAAGGGAAATGGCGTACCCGCCGGCCGGCAGGTCGAGAAGGATGATTGATCAATGTCACTTCGAGTAGCCGTTCGCTGTAGCAATAGCGAAGGGAAACGGCTACTCGAGAAGTCTACATTATAGTGGAATCTCAACCTGCCTGTTAATAGAAACAAAATTTTTTCAATTCTGATAGCGACCTTTGTATTGATATTTAGCCAGGGCGCTTCTCGACCTGCCTACCGGCAAAGGCAGGTACATTTTTGACTTACGCTCTCGCTCCATTCAAAAACACTCGAAGTGACACTTCATAAAATTTTTCATTTAATGAAATTATTGTAAATAGCTCTTAGGATCTGTATAGAAATAACCTGCCCGTTTCTACTTGTTCTTTTGCTCGCCCACTGCGCCTGCCTTTGCCGGTAGGCAGGTTGAAAATACTCGTCATAGCTACGGCTATGCCTGCGTTTTTCGCCTTGTGGTCAAAC
>JBDNGW010000754.1:0-7293 GCA_041689735.1 Leeuwenhoekiella sp.
CCTTAACTAGGTTTATGGCGACACAGATTTCAAGTGGTCTCATGCTATTTTCGGTCATTATTTTAGTCATTTATGCCGGGGAAGCTGTACATAGAACCAGACAGAATAAAATATTTGAATTTTACGATGCTTTGCCCGTTAGTAATATCACCTTATACCTTTCTAAAATTATTTCTCTAATTGGTGTTGCGGTGGTGTTGACTTTACTCAATGTGGTCGTTGGTATATTATATCAAACCTTTAATGGCTACTTCAACTATGAACTGGGCATGTATTTGACCTATAATTTCACCACAATTTTCCCAAGCTACATAATAACGGTTCTTTTGGCATTTTTTATTCATGTGTTGGTGAATAATAAGTTCTTGGGTCATTTTATTGTTATTTTAATTTATATCGGCTTGCCTATTCTTTTAGGTTTAGCGTTTAAAACTTCCAATCCTTTAGTGATTTTTGGTGGAACTCCAAGTTCATTTTTAAGTGATTTAAATGGTTTTGGACATTATTTATATGGTCAATTCTGGTTGAATTTATATTGGATTTTACTTACCTGCATTCTAGCAACTATCGGCATCCTTTTCTGGAACCGTGGTTTTATTTCTTCCGCTAAAGAACGCTTGCAAATTGCAAAAGAACGTTTTAGTGGAAAAACACTTGGTCTCATGCTATTTTTTGTATTGGCATTTGTTTCTGTGGGCGCCTATGGCTATTACAATTTAAAAGTCTTGAACCAGTTGGAAGATGGTAACTACAGCGAAAAGCTGAGTGCTGATGCTGAAAAAAAATATGGTAAATACATCGATAAGCCTCATATTCAGGTCATCGATCTAAAAGCATTTATTGATATTTTTCCTGAAGATAGAAGTGTAGCGGCCAAAGGGGAATTTAAGGTTATCAATAATTTTGATACACCTATTGATACGCTTTTAATGGAAGTGAAATTCCCAATTGAAGACACAAAAATCACTAAAGTGGTCTATAACGGTGTAGAATTAAGACCTTTTTTAGCAGATGAAGCCTACCGGATGTTTATTTACAAATTACCGGCCAGTCTGCAACCAAAGGAAACCGCTTCACTGGTGATTGAAACAAAAGCCGCTACACACGGGTTTTCTTCAGATTCTGAAACTGCGATATTAGGCAACGGCACCTTTTTTACGGATGCTATTTTTCCTTCTTTTCATTATGAACGTGGGTTAATGGAAAACGGTGTGCGTAAAAAATATGGTCTGGAAGAACTTGACTTTTTATATCCGCCGAGAACAGACAGCACTGCGCTAAAGAAAAACCTTTTTAATGAAGATGGCGATTATCTCAATTTTGAAGCCACGGTTAGTACTTCAAAAGGGCAAACAGCTATAGCGCCGGGAACGCTTACCAAGCAATGGGAAGAAAATGACAGAAGCTATTTTCACTATTCCCTAAAAGACAAAACTGATTATTTTTTCAGTTTTGTGTCTGCAAACTATGATGTTAAAACCGATTATTGGACAGCACCAAGTGGTAAAAAAGTCGCCATAGAAATTTACCATTCTCCCAAACATAAAAAGAATCTGGACTATTTTATCAAAGGTGTAAAAATTGCTCTAGAATATAATTCTAAAAACTTTTTAGAATATCCGCATTCGGTGCTCCGGGTGATAGAATTCCCGGCCTATGCTAATTTTGCACAGTCTTTTGCTACGACCATTCCCTATTCTGAAGATTTTGGCTTTGTAGCTGATTTTTCAAAAGCAGACAGTTATAATTATGCTTTTAGAGTTACTTCCCACGAAGTGGCACATCAATGGTGGGGACATATTGTTACGCCAAGTAAAACTTCTGGCGCTAATATTATTTCAGAAACTTTAGCAGAATATGCGTCGTTGATGACTATGAAGCAGGAGTATGGCGAAAATGGGATCAAATCGTTTTTGAAAAATTCATTAGACACGTATTTAAGTGGCCGAAAGTTTAGTTTTAAACCAGAACGTACCTTAATAGATGTTGAGGCCGGTCAGTATATTTGGTATCAGAAAGGTTCTATGATCATGTATGATTTACAAGATGTCATGGGCGAAGACGTGGTAAACAGAGGACTGAAAAACTTTCTGGAAGAATTTAAATATAATAGCAGAGGCTTTTATCCAACTTCAGAAGATTTGTATAATGCAATTTATGCAGTAACGCCAGATTCTTTGAAATATAAAGTTACAGATGGTTTTAAAGAGATCGTATTGTATGAAAATAGAGTTATGGATGCTGAAACAAAAGCTACGGATAATGGGAAATGGGAAACCACTTTTACGGTAAATTCAAAGAAGATCTATTATGATGACTCCGGCAAAGAAGAAAAGGTTGATGACAAAAAAAACTTAGTTGATATTGGCTTGTTTGGTGAAGATGTCGTGAATGATGACGGTGTAATTATTAAAAACCCATTATATTTTAAACTTAAATGGCTAAAGTCCGGTGATAACACGTTCACTCTCGTAACGGATGAAAAACCTTTAAAAGCCGGAATTGACCCGTATAACAAGTTGATTGACCGCAACTCTGACGATAACCTAATAACTGTGGAAGAGTAAACTAAACTTAAATAAATAGATAAAAAAGCGAGGTAAATCCTCGCTTTTTGTATTTAACTGTGCCAATCTAATTATAACCAATCACCATTATCTTCAACTAAACCTTATTTTCATTATTACTTTGAACTCTTCGTTTTTCAAATAATAGGCATTAAAAGTTACCGTAAAGACCGTTGCAAATCCACATCAATTAGTCTCAATTTCTTTAGTTTAAAAAATTATATATTTCAATCAACTTTTAGTTTTTGTTTCGTAATGTACACTTTTTATATTGATGCACATTTTCTCTTTATTCTAGTAACTGCTCGCAATTGGATAAAATACTGCCTAAATAAGAATTCTTAATGTTATATCATCATTAAAATTTGCAGAAAATTTATAATTTTTACGAATTTTATAAAATAAATTTGTTTCACCGGTAATAATGAATCTATGCTTGCTATAATTACTTTATTTCTGGTTGTCACCCTTTCCGTATTAATAACGAAAATAGCTGCGATTGCACTGGCGAATACTGGGTTATCCAGCCAGGTTGCACGTTTTCAAGCAAGGTCTGCATATACGGGATCCGGCTTTTCCACGGCGGAGTCAGAGAAGATCATGAATCATCCCGTACGTCGCAAAATCATATATAGTCTTATGCTCATGGGCAACGCGGGTATTGTTACGGTTATGTCATCGCTTGTGCTCACTTTTGTCCTTCCTGACAGCACATCATCTAAATTCTATGCCCTGCTTATTGTGATAGTGGGTATCAGCACCATCTGGTGGGGCCTCAAAAGCAAATGGGCAGATAAGGGGCTTTCCAAAATCATCAATAAGATGCTGCACCGCTATACGGATATTGAAGTTCAGGATTATGCTGCATTACTGCATTTTAAGGATAATTATAAAATAAGTGAAAAGCAGGTAAACAGCAATGACTGGATGGCAAACAAAAGCCTCAAGGAACTGCGGTTGCGCGATGAGGGAATTACCGTCCTTGGGGTGGACAGAAACCACGAAGAGTATTTTGGCTCACCTGGTGCCAGTTTTATAATCAAACCTGAAGATGTAATCACCATTTATGGAAAGGCTGATGTTATAAAGAATATTTATGAACGCAAGCGCGATTTTAGCGGCGAACGTGAGCATGTTGATTTTGTTAAAAAAGAAACTACACGGAAGAAAGATTTAGATCTTGAAATTGAAAAAGATGAAAAATGAAAGATGAAAGATGAGAGATGAGAGATGAAAGAAAAAATGTCACATACTTTCTTATTTATCATTAGAATGAATTATAGCTATTAGAAGGTGAGTTTTATGGCTTATGTTTCTTATTCCATTTTTTATTAAAACACCGTGGTATTTCTTTTAGCTTTTCAGTTTCTGCCATTAAATGAAAGGAATTTTATGGCTTAGCTTTTATTAATTATTTTTACTGCTTTTTGTTTACGATCTTAAATGGCCGTTTAAACTTCTGATTTTTTATCTTAATCAATAAAACGGATATCATTAAAAATAGAGAAAATCAAACCTATGGAACAAAATAAAATAGCTATTTTAACCAGTAAATTGCTAAAGGTCTTATTGCTTCTTTCCCTTATTTGGGTCATTTTTTATTATGGTTCCAACTTACTCTTACCCTTGTTGGTATCTGCCATGATCGCTACGTTGCTGGATAAACCTACTAAAAAACTTCAAAAATGGGGGTTTCCGCACTGGTTGGCCATAACTGTTTCCATTCTTCTTTTGAGCATTGTATTTTTAGGACTATTCTGGTTAATTTCTTCTCAGGTAAGCACTATGGCAAATGACTGGAGCACCATTAGGGAGAAAGCAGTAGATAAATATGCCATGTTCAGCAGCTGGGCACAAGGCAATTTTAATATTGATCCAAAAAAATTAGTAGATGAGAATTTTGATTTTATCAACAGGTTAAAAATCATTTTTAAGGCATTTATCGCATCATTTTCGAATCTTATCTCACAATCTTTTATTATTCTGGTATACGTTATACTGTTCTTGATGCAGAAAAAAATGTTTATCACCTTTTTTCAAAAACTGGTGAAAAATGAAAAGGCAGCAGGAAAGATGCTAAAAAAATCTTCTCAGATAATTACAGGTTACCTTTTTGGAAAAGGAAAAATAATGATATTTCTTTTTATCATTTATTACGTGGGTTTCCGTCTTGGTGAAGTTCCTTATGCACTGTTTCTTGCTCTTTTTGCCTCTCTTTTCTCGATCATTCCCTATGTGGGAAACCTCATAGGCGGCGGAGTTGCGGTAATCCTTTCTTACCTCTATTCTGGCGGTAATCCAGCGCTAATTGTTATCGGGGTAATCTCTGCCGCACAGTTAATAGAAAATTACATTCTTACTCCGTGGATCATAGGCGATGAGATCGACCTAAATCCTTTTGTGACCGTATTTGGTGTTGTTGTGCTTTCGGTGCTAGGCGGTATTGTGGGTACTATTATTGCCCTCCCCATTCTTGGTGTTCTTAAAGTCTTTTTTGAGTATACCAAGGATATGGAAGCTTATGCTTATCTATTAAAACAGCATGAAAAATAGAATGCTAAACAGTTAACTACTTATGGACTCGTCAATCTGACTGCCCACATTTTTAAATTGAAATGCAGCATTGAGAACGAATACTTGAATGTTCGCAATTAGTTCCAAGTATTACAACTCTGGCTCAAACTACAGCCTCCCCCACAATAAGAAATAAAGGTGTCAATTATAGAGATAAAACGCCCGATAATCCATGAATTCTAGCCATTAATTGAATATTCCAAGCTTTGTTAATGATAAATTCCACAGTATTTCACTGACTATTTTTAATGAATTGCATTCTGATCTTTCATAAACAGCATTTTCTTAATAGAAAACAGGTTTAAAAGTTTTATCCTGATTGGATTCCTTAGAAAAGTTGATCGCGGTTTCTATAAGCGCCAAGTGTGAATACGCCTGCGGAAAATTTCCAAGCAATCTTTTGGTCTTAAAATCAATATCCTCACTAAACAGGCCCAGATGATTACTGTAGGAAAGCAACTGTTCAAAATACTTGATCGCTTTATCCTTCTCCCCTATTTTATAAAGGCTGTCAATAAGCCAGAAGGAACAAATGGTAAATGATGAAGAAGGTTTACCAAAGTCATCTTCATTTTTATAGCGGTACATGAGTCCGTCCTGGCAGAGTTCACGTTCTGTCGCCTTCACGGTAGAAACAAACCGCGGATCTTTTGGTTCAATAAATCCATATTGTTGCATGAGCAATGTAGAAGCATCTAACGCGGTGGAACCATAGGATTGCGTGTACGCCTGGATATCTTCATTCCATGCGTTCTCATAAATATCACTATAAATCTTTTCGCGCAGCGTTTTCCAGTTTTCAAGATCACGGGTGCGATCCAGTACTTGGGCGATCTTGATGGCACGATCCACGGCTACCCAGCAGAGCAGTTTAGAAAAGGTAAAATGCTTATCTTCAGTGCGCAGCTCCCAGATGCCCTTATCACGTTCCTGCCAGTGCTGGTCGACTATTTTTACGATACCGCGCACGATCGTCCAGAGTTCTTCACTGTTTTCAAGCGTGTTTTCAAACTGAATAAACTGGTGGTGGATGACTTCCATAAGGATGCCATAAATATCATTTTGCCGTTGTACATACGCTGCATTGCCTATGCGCACGGGCTTTGAGCCTTTGTAGCCGCTAAGATGATCCAGGGTTTCTTCGGTAAGTATCTTCTCCCCGTTGATACCGTACATGATCTGCATTTTTTCGTCCTTATCGGGAATGGTATTCATGATAAACTGCAAGAACTTCTGGGCTGATTTGGTATGCCCTAGACTACTAATGACGCGTATTACCATAGAGGCGTCGCGCACCCAGCAAAAGCGGTAATCCCAGTTGCGGACTTCGCCAATGGTTTCAGGCAGTGAAGTGGTTGCTGCTGCCAGGACGGCTCCAGATTTTTCAAAAGTGAGCGCTTTTAAAGTAAGTGCAGAACGTATGATCTCTTTCTGGTACTGTGGATATTTGGTCGTCGCATCGCTCCAGTTCATCCAGTACACCTTAGTCCGTTGAAATTTAAGGTAAATCCGGTCTATATCCTGTTTGATTAATTTCTCGTGGTAGGAAATGAGCACAAATGCATTTTTAGTCAGTGTAAGTTCCTTTTTACCCAAGATATCCTGATTCTCAAAATCACTATAAAAATAAAGCGAATCGTACTTTCCGCCTTCCGTGTAGCTCTCTATATATTCACCTTTATCCTCGCTGAAGGTTTTTGGCCTGGCATATTCAAGCTTTGGATCATAAACAATTTTAAATTTAGGTGCGCCTTTTAGCAACCGAATAAAACGCACGATATCTGGCGGGGCATAAAATTTTTTGCTCCGTTTGTAATAGCGGGGCATAAAATCAAGCACTTGAAAGGCATTTGTACCATCATCAAAAGTGGTGCTCAATATATTGGTTTCCCAGAGGTATTCCTGTGTTATCCCGTAATCGTCGCTGATATCAAAAAAGGTGCTTCCGCCCTTCTCGTCATCCAGAAGTTTTGCAAATACAGAGGCCGAATCAAATATGGGCAAGCAGCACCAATCAATTGATCCTGTTTTTGATACAAGCGCGGCACTCCTGCAGTTCCCTATAATTCCGTAATCAAGATTATTCATAATATTGTAAAAGTTGTGTAAAAATAGGCTGTAAAACCTAATAATTTCCGAAATTTAAGCAATA
>JBDNGW010000755.1:0-2904 GCA_041689735.1 Leeuwenhoekiella sp.
GGCAAATCACTCAACCACCTACCAAAGCATTCTTCAATAGGTGGCTGAGTGAATCCTGCAACATTTATTCCGTATTGTCATTCTTCTCTTTCTTCCGTTCCCAAGAGCGGTTATCTGACCAGCCGCGGTTTGAATTTTCTATGGCCTTCATCGCGATATCCTTAACTTGCTGGGAAGCCGCATCAGATTTGCTACCAAGGGAATAAATGAATTCACGTTGTTCCTCGACCTTGCTCTGTAGGGAAAGGATCTGCTCCTTGCGCAATTGGATCTCGGCTTCCAGATCTTTGTTCTGCAACTGCATTTCAAAATGGTGTTTCTGGGATAATTTTTCGGTGAGGTCTTTTTCTTGTTGGGAAAGGGCTTCCTCCAGTTCCTTTTTAAAGCCATTTACCCTGTTCTTCATTTGTTCATACTCCTGCTCTTGCGCTGTCAGTTTGGCTTCGCGCTCGCTCCTTTCTCGCTCAAACTGCTCCTTATCCGATGTCAATTCCTTTTCCTGATCGGCCTTCTTCTGTAGGTAAGCGTCCTCTTCATTCCGCCGTTTCACCTTTTTTTGAAATTCATATTCCTCCTTTTCCCGTTCCCACTTTTTCTTTTGCTCGTCAATATCCTCCTTAAATATGTCACGCTCACGGCCGATTTCTTCCTCTTGTTTTTGCTTTTCCCGTCGGTGTGTTAAGGTCAGTGCCTCCAAACTATCTGCTTCCGCTTTTATCTGGTGGATTTCCTCTAAATTTTTCTTTTCAATATCAACCGCTTCGTTCAACGTCCGGAATTTTTCACGCTCGGCGTTGAGCTTTTCTTCCATCTGGTCAAATTCTTGAACAATCCAGCCCTTGAGTTCAGCAAAGGCATTCTTTCCGGTTGGTGCGACCACTTCCTTGGCTTTTTCCACCGCTTTTTCCGCTTCATCCACTTTGCGCAGGGCATTGGAATTTTCTTTCCGCAGCACCTCCAGTTCGTCGAGCTGTTCTTTGTATTCCTTTATTATTTCCGCTTTGGTACTTGATTTATTGATTGCCATGGTTGGTTGTATATTAGATTTTCCGTGATTATTTCTGCAGAAAAGGCCAATACGAAAATTCTTCTTTCGCCATTTTCGGGCCATTTCAAAGTCGCATTTGCAAGATAACAAAATATAAAATCTAAGTCTTAAAAGCGTGCTGAAAATGTATTGTTTCCTAAGAGCTTGTTTAACCTGCCTACGCTCTTCCGGCCTTTTGATTGTCTGTTTTGCAAAAACATCCATATGGGCAATGAGCCTATCAGGGTTGAAGGTGCTCTGCAGCACTTTGTAATCAAGTTTCCCCTTGCGGCTCATCAGCCCCAACACGTTGAGATATGCACCCTTCGCGGCGGGCAACAGGATGGGGTCATGCTTTGTCTGCCACGCATATGGGACATTTGGTGTTAGGCCAAAATGGCTCTGGTCACCAAAATAGAGGTCGATATATCCCATATCCTCCAGTTTTTGGAGCTCAATTATCTCCTGTTGCTTGATCCTGAACAGTTCGGGGTCCCGCTTGTGCTTCAGGGAAAGCCTGGCCCGTTTCCATTTATAGCCCAGTACCTTTTAAAAAATTCTGCAGTGTCCTTTTGCAGATTTTGATCCCGTGTTCTTTTTCAAAGTGGTCCAGTACATTGTTCAAGTTGGGGTTGTGCAGGGCCAACTGTTTGTGGACCTCCCCCTCATGGCCCTTCAGAAGTGTCTTTGCCCCCCGGCCGGGCTGTACCCCGAGCGAGTCGAAGCCTTTTTTCACCCAGCCCTCGAACCAGCGCTCGATCGTCCTTCGGCTTACGCTGAATATTTTTGCAAGATCGGTGATGGTTCGACCCTGATGAGACAGTACCAGGCATTGGCTGCGTTTTCTGATCGTAGCGCTGCCGCCCTTCCGGTAAAGCTCCTCAAGCTTTGCCAGATCCACTTCTGTAAGTTCTATATATCTCATAAGGGATAAAAATACGGCGCTCCCAAATAACAACTTACAAAGTCTGACATTTATTTATTCCTATTACTTATTATGCAAACATCCACTATATCTTGGCTGCTTGTTATTTTCAAATAATCACAAACAAATAATCAAAAATAGAAGATGAACTGGATTCTATTGGCGCAGATCGCTTATATGTTACTCGTGTTCCTTGTTATACTCCGAGTGCTTTATGACACGCGAAGTAGTACAAAAGCCTTGGCTTATATAGTGTTCATTGTATTTGTTCCTATTATTGGAATGGTCTTTTATTTTTCCTTTGGAATTAATTACCGTAAGCGAAAAATGTACACTAAAAAGTTGATTAAAGATGAAGCTATAAGAAAGCAATTCATCGAAAAATTAAATTCAGCTTCCAGAGCGCTCATTAATGAGGAATATATACCAGTTAATCATCACAACCTTGCCCGTCTTCTATTAAAATCTGTTAACAGCCCTATTACAGCAAATAATGAAGTCCAGTTATTGCTCAATGAGAGGAGAAATTTCCGGAATTACTGGAAGCTTTGGATACAGCAACTTCGCATATTCACGTAGAATATTACATTTATGAAGATGGTGTAATTGGAAATGCCGTGGCAGATAAATTAATTGAAAAAGCCCAGCAAGGGGTAACAGTCCGTTTTATGTATGATGATTTTGGCAGTCATAGCCTTGATAAAAAGTTCATCACGAAATTAATGGACGCTGGTGTGCAAACAGTTCCATTTTACAAAGTAAAGTTATGGGCGTTAGCAAATAGACTAAACTACCGAAACCACCGTAAAATCGTCATTATTGATGGTAAAATCAGTTTTGTGGGCGGTATTAATTTGAGTGATAAATACCGAAACGATCTTCCCAATAAAAAGTCAGTCTATTGGAGGGATACACATCTTAAGATCACAGGTGGTACAACAATTTATTTGCA
>JBDNGW010000756.1:0-3092 GCA_041689735.1 Leeuwenhoekiella sp.
CTGAATACCGCTAAAAATCAAGTGTATAGTTGTTGGCCGGTAATCAACAACTGTTGACAAAAAGGCTGTTTTTTACAAAAGACAAAACTAAAATTGTTAATAACTATCCTGTTTTGACCATAGGCTGAATAGTTACAAATAATGATACCCAATCTGTGGCCACTTTTGCTTCGTTTAATGGATTGGCATGGAAAAAAGGTATTACCGAAGATTGGAAGGATTTCCGTACGGATCCCGATAAAATCATCATACGCTATGCCGACGTGCTGCTGATGTATGCAGAATCTAAAATTGAACAGAACCAGATTGATCAAAGCGTTTTGGATGCCCTAAACAGTGTAAGGGATAGGGCCTACGCTAATTCAGGACTTACAAATCCGGCCATAACAGCAACAGATCAGGCAGGATTACGGCTGAAGTTACGGAACGAACGACGGATGGAATTCGCCTTTGAAGGGAGACGATATATGGATATTATCCGGTGGCGATTGGCCGAAAAGGCGATTTCCGGCAGCCTTTTGGGCATGTTGAACGTGTCTACCGGTAATGTTACGGTACCACCGACCGGACCGATCATGGATAATGTGGTTAGACCGGGATTATGGTTCTGGGGTCTTACACCAGAAATTGATAAAGACGGCCTACCTAATTTTCAAGCCTTATTAGATGCTAATCTTTGCAGACCTCTAAATGCACTAAATTTTCCAGACAGGCAATATCTATGGCCTATTCCAGCAGAAGAACGTCAGTTAAATCCAAACCTTACCCAGAACAAGGGCTATTAAAAATTTGAGTTAGTTAAGTTGAGAAATCCCTGAAAAGAAATTTTCGGGGTCTCTTCTAACTAAGATTACAATCTACAAAACAAACTCGGTATAAAAATCACATTAGATATGTTCAAAAAGATAGGTTTTTTAATACTTGCATCATTGATAATAACTGCATGCGAATCCCATAATGATGAAGTGGAAAACAAAACGACCGTAAAAGTGGTGGACGGGGAAATGACTTCTATCAAGGGCATGCGGAAAATCAGCGGTATCTATCCCCATTTGACCACCTATGCCCATGGGCGTATCAATGGCGAATACGGTTTTGGCAAGGAATGTGGTATTGGTGCCTTGGCCGAATGGAATGGTAAACTCTATATGATGAATTACGCCGCCCACCAGCCCCAGGGCAGTGAGCATAAGCTCTATATTGTCGATAAGGATCTAAACATGGAAATCTTCGAGGGTAGCATTGGAGGTACACCGACAGCAAGAATGGTTCATAAAGAATCTAATCAATTATTGATCGGCCCTTACGTAATCGATAGTGTTGGTCAGATACGGGTCATCCCCTACAGCAGAATGGAAGGTCGCCTAAACGCCTATGCCAGACATTTAAAGGATCCGGAAAATATGGTCTATATGTACGATATGGAAGGGATGCTCTATGAAGTCAATGTACATACCTTGGCTGTAAACAAACTCTTTCAAGACCCGCTACCTGGCCGGCATGGCAAAGGTGCTTATACTAGTCAAGGAAAGTTGGTTCTCTCCAATAATGGAGAACATGCCAGCGAGGGTAGGGTCACGCATGATAACGATGATTGGGAAAGTGAACATTATCAATGGGAAGACAATTGGAAGGTAGGCAAAGAGGGCATTTTTGGATCCGATAAATTGGGTATCCTTGCCGAATTTGACGGGGACAATTTTAAGGTGGTCGAACGGAAACAGTTCACCGATATTACTACAAAAAACGGAATCTATGCCGTTCCGAACGATGAATCTCCTTTATGGGCCATAGGTTGGGATGCCAAATCGGTGCGATTAAAAGTCATGGACAAAGGGGAATGGTATACGTATCTACTGCCAAAAGCAACCTACAGTAATGACCCTCCACATGGCTGGTTTACTGAATGGCCACGCATACGTTCCGTCGGGAACAGTAAAATGATGATGGATATGCACGGCATGTTCTTTGATTTTCCAGAATCGTTTTCGGCCTCGAACACCGCCGGTATCAAACCTATGGGCTCACATTTGCGCTATATTCCCGATTTTTTGAATTGGAACGGTCAAATCGTTCTAGCTACAGATGAGACCAGTATTCAGGGCAACCCTTTGTCGGGACAACCCCAGTCAAATCTTTGGTTCGGCGACTATGAACAACTTTCGAAATGGGGCCCGGCATCAGGCTATGGGGCAATTTGGTTGAAAGAAAAAGTGGAATCCAAAAAACCTTCTGATCCTTATTTGATGGCCGGTTTCGCCAATCGTATGGTACACTTACAAAATACCGGGGAAAATGTGGTATCCGTTACCATGGAAATCGATGCCAACGGAGATAATAATTGGACTTTTTTAAAGATCATAAAGCTACAAAAAAAGGGCTATGCCGGCTATATATTTGACAAGAGTCTGAAGGCAGAATGGATTAGGCTGACTTCCGACAGAACATCGGAATTAACGGCCGCTTTTCACTTTACCGATGACAGCTTCAAAGATGGTTCCGAAGGTTCGATTTTATTCGACGATTTGGCCGACATCGATTATAAAGGTACCGTAAACCATGCAAAACTTTACAGTAATAAAACCAATTTCAATCTGAGCGTTTATGCCGGTGAAATAACGGGTGGCAAATTCATCGAAAAGGTTGGTCTTGAATTTACAAAGTTTGATTTTGATTTTGTAAAAGGTATTAAGGACACAACATCAAGAGAGGCCTTAGCGGTAGAAAGTGTTGGCGCAGAGGTAGACTTTAATAACAATAAAGTCAACGGCATTTCATCATCGGAAACATCCAAACAGCCCACATGGTCAGAAGATAAAGCTTCAATCCTTATAAATGCAAAGGAGTATCGTCTGAGGTTGCCAAAAGGAAAAGTGAACTATCAGGATATTTTGCCACTAGGAACCGCGAGGTTCAGAAGGGAAGTGGAATCGGAACGAGAGTTGGCCAATGTTGGTGGCACATTTTATGAACTACCCTTGTTCAAGGCTGACCAAGAACCGCGGTTTAAAATGATGAGGCCGGTCGCCACCCATAACAAACAGATATCCGATTTCAATACATGGAACGGACTTTTGGTGCTTAGTGGCATA
>JBDNGW010000757.1:0-4435 GCA_041689735.1 Leeuwenhoekiella sp.
ATACGCTCACGTATACCAATGCAAAACTCAACAATTTGACCTTGGGCATTCGCAGTCAGTCAGTTTTTGAACAGAAACGCTTTCCGGATAATGATTTTACGGTGCCGGTGCTGCAAGACAATGGCGAGACCATTAACCAGACGGTACAGATTAGCCAACCACCAGCGGGCTATAACCTGTTCCATTTTACCTCTAGCATAGATTTTAAAGTGGCACAACAATCCAAGCTTACATTAGGCCTATATGTAGATAATGTTCTGGATACCAGTTTTAGGGAATACTTGAACAGACAACGGTATTATGTTGAGGATCTGGGGCGAAATTTTAGGATCCAACTCAAATTTAATTATTAATTAGGTGAGTTCGGCGTACTGCAATTATGTATTGAAAATGATCTTTCTCGATACGATTTTTTGCAAAAATCACTCGAAATGACAATTTTCAAATGAAAAGACAGGTTCTCGACCTGCTTTTGCCAGCTGCAAAATGTCCCACTTTTTTTAGCTTGAACTTACCTTAACACATAACCATTAACCTTTAAATTATGAAAACAAGTAAATTAATGACACTTTTAGTTATGGCCGGAGCGCTGCTGAACAGTTGTTCAGATGATGATTATATTCCAAAAATAGTAAATCAGGAAGAGGTTATTACTACGATGAATGTAACATTAATCGACCCTTCAGGTAGTATAATCACCCTGAAATCATATGACTCCGATGGGGATGGACCCAATGCGCCAGTGGTAACGGTGAGCGGGTCACTTTCCACAAATACCATTTATTCGGGCGAAGTAGAATTGCTGAATGAAACTGTTTTTCCCGTGGAGAATATCACCTTAGAGGTCATGAAAGAAGCCGATGAGCATCAGTTCTTTTTTGTAAAGTCCGACGCACTCAACGCCTCTTTTGATTATTCGGACACAGAAGCCGACTATAAAAAGGATGACAATAGTATGGATCCTGTGGGAATTGCGTTCACGCTTTCTACAGCAGAAGCCAGTTCAGGCACTGTTTCCGTTACCCTTATTCATGAGCCGGAAAAAGGTGCTTCCGGCGTTTCTCAAGGTAATATTGCCAATGCGGGTGGAGAAACCGATTTTACTGCTACTTTTCCTGTGATTGTTCAATAATGGTAGCGGTTTCTAACTTGTTGATTTAGTGATTGCCCGACATTTAACCTTTCCTAGGAAAGAAATTTTGGGGGCAGAAAAAGTGTCATCTCGAATGCGCCCTTTTTCAGTGGCGACCAGTGATAACATTCTTGAGGGTGGTTCATTATCGTTGCGAGCCGCTCGTGCGATCTATCGCTGCTCGTGCCTCGCGCTGTCGGGATGAAAATGGGCTTTATTTTTTCGAGTTCTGAAGTTTTGTGGACATCACAACTTTAAGCCACTAACTTTAAATTACTTTCTGCTTCCCTTTCCGACCAAAGTATATAGTCGGCATTCTTTGATTTTAATGCTTCTAAAAACTCTGGTTTTATTTCTTTATCGATATCATTGATAATTGCTATTGCCTTCACTTCTTTTTTAGTAGCCTTTTCTCGAACAGGTTTTATATCATTCCAAGCAAATAAAAATGTAGGTAAATTGGACTTATTAATTGTATTAAATGATTTTATTACTATTTCACTTTGCTTTTTAGCGATTTGGAAATCAAAATTAAATTCAAGTCCAGTAGTCCCTTTTGAAATAAAATCAGGGGTAAATATGATGTCTTTTGACTCTAAGTAACTTCTAACGTCTTCCTTAAATATGGAGGCTACATTATGTTTTGATAGAACGTACAGATCATTTATCTCAATTATTGCAGATAAAAAGTTGTGTTTGGCCTGTGAAAAATTATCTAAATTACTTTCAATTGTTAATTCGTCATTTTCACTCCTTATTCCATAATTGAGTAAAATAGTATCTAATATAAATCGTCTTTTCTTTGATCCCTGAATATGTAATCCTTGAAGCTCTAGATTGGATAGGGTTTCGCCATTATCACTTAAAACAAGTTGACTACCGTTTTTTTGGGCATAAATTTCAATTGTATCGTTAAAAGCTCCTACAAAAGGAGTATTTATTAAAAACCAATCTGTACTTGTTCCTTTTTGGACATAGGTTTTTTCTCTTAACCAATTATAATAATCATCTACGTATGTATTTACCCAATTCACAGTATGGCTTGTTGTATATTTATTTTCGAGTTCAAATTTATCTTCTTGGCAAAGTTAACTATTAAATCATTCAAGTCTGACGGATCGGATATATCCTTTATAGGGAAATCGGTAGCGGTTAATGGTATTGCCCAAGCTAAAGGTTTATATCCTTCAACGAATATGTGCATATGTGGTTCCGTTGGTTCAAACCATTTATCGGTATAAGGTTTCAAATATTCAGGAAGTTTTTGCTTAACCACTGTTGGATTATGATGACCTCCTTTATAATCAATCCTTAAAAGACCAATGAACGAATTACTTTCTAGATGATGAATTGATGATTTGAGAATTATTTTCTGGTTTGAGGTTATCTCTATCCAAAAGTTATAATCGGAATCTTCGTATGAAATCAAATCAAGTCGGTTTTTCTTATTGCTCAAATCTACAATCTGATTTGAATCAGTAAGTGACTTGTCTAAACCTAATAAGTATTTGGCTTCTTCGTTTGTAAGCATATTTAACATTATTATTGGAAATGGCAATATAAAAAATATTCCTACTCCATTTTCCCCAGCAAACTCTCATTGAACAGTTTTAAAATACGGCGGTATTCATCGATCCAGCTGCTGGGTTCTATAAAACCATGGCTTTCCACCGGGAAAATGGCCAATTCCCAGTCTTTTTTGCCCAGTTCTATCAAGCGTTGTGACAAGCGCACCACATCCTGAAAATGCACATTTGTATCTACCATACCGTGTTCAATAAGCAAATCGCCTTTTAAGCCTTCGGCGAAAAAAATGGGGGAAGAGCGGCGGTAAGCGATGGGATCTTCTGCCGGTTCATTGAGGATATTTGCGGTGTAACCATGGTTGTAATGCGCCCAGTCAGTCACAGATCGCAATGCAGCCCCGGCCTGAAAGGTTTCCGGTTCATTGAACATCGCCATAAGCGTCATAAAACCACCGTAACTACCACCATAAATACCCACTTTTTCGGGATTTACACCGTAATTTTCAACTAAATACTTGACACCGTCCACTTGATCGCTGAGGTCTTTTCCGCCCATATGGCGGTAAATTGCAGTACGCCAATCGCGGCCGTAACCAGCGCTGCCGCGATAATCAATGTCGATCACGGTGTAGCCCAGATCAGTGAGCATATTGTTGAACATATATTCCCTAAAATAGCTGGACCACCATTTATGCACATTCTGCAGATAACCGGCGCCGTGCACAAAAACCACTGCGGCATTATTCTTTACGCTATCGGCGGGCACATAAAGTCGGGCGGGAACCATTGCGCCGTCGCTGGCCTTGAACTTAATTTGCTTGGGATCACGCCAGTCATACTTTTCAAAAGCGTCGCTCTGACCTTGCGTTAATTGGATGGCTTCGGCGTTTGCCCTGGTTTTCTTGAGATAAAGCTCCCAAGGTTTGTTGCTATAGGAATACAAAATGGCCATATATTTCTCATCGGGCGAAAGGTGGACTTCGTTGTTTCCTTGCATCGCGGTGAGTTTTTCCATTTTGCCTCCCATGACCGGCATTTTGTAAAAATGGCGTTCGCCGGGGCCAACTTCAGAAGTTGTGAGAAACCACGATTTTTTATCATTAGATAAAAACGGGTCAAAAACCTCAAAATCGCCCGAAATGAGGTCTTTTTTGGTTCCATTTTGACTGTTTAAAAGATATAAATGCGAATAACCACTTGCTTCAGATTGAAAATAGATGTGTTTATTATCGGGTAGCCAACCCATTGTACCGCCGCCAAACGTCCAGCCAATTCCGGGGCCGGCAATCCAAGCCTCATCGCGCTGACGATCAAGGGATTTTAGGCTTCCGTTTTCTAGATTAATTTCGGCAATCCAGCGGTCTTTATTGTCCTTGGAGCGCACATTTACGACTGCTTTTTCGCCGTCTGGCGAAAAATAAGCGTTGGAAAGTATAACCTCGCGCACTTCCTTTTTCCATTCTTTATCGGGATAATCTTTAATATAATCAGGCTGATCTTTGATTCCAGGAAGAGAATCGGTTCTGATCATATAAATGGTGTCTTGTTGCACGTTATAAATGGCGAGTGCTACTTCGGTTTCTTCATCGCCCACTTTTGTACGGGCGCTGATGTCTGTCGTGTAGCCCGAAGCATCCACATAATTAGGCACTTCGGTAGCCTTTCCGCGTTCGCGGGTGATTAGGTTGAAGGTGATGAAACTACCATTTTGGGAAACTTCCAGATTGTTAAGCGTACGTTCATCAAGGTAAAACGCGTAAGGTTCTTTTTGATTAAG
>JBDNGW010000758.1:0-2019 GCA_041689735.1 Leeuwenhoekiella sp.
ATTATAGGCAGTTATTTTGTTTGACCACAAGGCGAAAAACGCAGGCATAGCCGTAGCTATGACGAGTATTTTCAACGCAGTGGGCGAGCAAAAGAACAAGTAGAAACGGGCAGGTTATTTCTATACAGATCCTTAGTTTTAAAATTTCCAAGGATAAAGTCCTGCAGCATTGCCCTGCACTTACCATTACGATGAAAGAATTAAACGCAGCTCTTCAAATTCTAAAAAACATCTTTCAAAAAATCAAGTCATGCTGATAAAAAAAATACTTTCATTGCTGTTGTTGAGCTTTACTCTGGCTTCATTTCAAGCGCAGGGGCAAAAGAACAGTTTTCTGGTCAATCCGTATTTACAGGATGCCGAACCTACGTCGATCAAGATTATGTGGGAGACCGGGGCCGGTGAAGAATCTTCAGTGGAGTGGGGTATCACCAAAAAACTGGATAAAAAAACCGGTGGCACCTCTTCCAAGGTAACTTATGGAAGATCACGGTTGCATGAGGTGCAACTTACCGGTCTAGAGCGCTTTACCGAATACTATTACCGCGTAAGGACCGACGATTTAAAATCTGATATCTTTCAGTTCAGGACACCGCCTTTTTCGGGAGAGGAACAAGCGTTCAACCTTATCGCGATGAGCGATATGCAGTACGACGGCCAGCAGCCCAATAAATTTACCGAGATCGTTAATGAAGGGGTGCTCAAGTATCTGGAAAATGAATTTAACGGCAAATTGCCCGATAATTTAGCATTGGTGATGATTCCCGGTGACTTGGTGGCCCGGGGAACCGATTATGGCCAGTGGCAAAACCAATTTTTTGAACCAGCGGGAAAACTTTTTGCCGAAGTGCCCGTCTATCCGGTTCCCGGTAACCATGAGCAGAATTCAGACTTTTTCTTTAAATACTTCAGCCTGCCCGAGAATGGCGATCCCGCATATGCCGAGCATTGGTGGTACAAGGATTATGGCAATGTGCGTATTATAGGTTTGGATTCCAATCAAGGCTATCGCAATTTAAGCGAGCAGTACAAGTGGCTGGAGGATTTATTGGCAAAAACGGCCAAAAACCGCCATATTGACTTCGTTTTTGCCCAATTGCACCATCCCTACAAATCAGAACTGTGGATTCCCGGTGAGGAAGAATCCACGGGGAAAGTGGTCAAGATGCTCGAAACGTTCTCCGACAAGACCGGTAAACCCAGTATTCACTTTTTTGGACACACCCACGGCTATTCTCGAGGTCAATCGCGGGACCACAACCACCTTTGGGTCAATGTGGCCTCCGCCGGAGGCGCAATTGACAACTGGGGCGAGTTTGCGGGCAGGGACTACGACGAGTTTACTGTGACCCAGGATGAATATGGATTCGTAATGGTGTCCGTCGACCCGAATCCCGCAGATCCCAAAATCAGTTTAAAGCGCATCAGCCGTGGAAACACCTTAAAACCAAGGGATAATGAGGTGACCGATAGCATCACGGTCTACAAAATTTCCCAAAAACCGGAAGCGCCGAAACCACTTTCCCCAAAAGACGAGAAGCTTGATATCACAGGAATCTCCTTAAAAGCCTCGCCCTTTGCGGGCGGAAGAAGGAACAGTACGCACGCGGCCTCGAATTGGCAGATCGCCACGACCACTGATTTTGAAAATCCAGTTTCTGACAGCTGGAAACAGTCCGAAAACTGGTATTACGAAGAAAACCGGCAGAAAGGCGATGACCTTACCGATGAGGCCGTGATTCGACTGAACCCTGATACCACCTATTACTGGCGGGTACGCTACCGGGATCAACATCTCGGCTGGAGTGACTGGTCGGCAATCGCATCTTTTAAAACCAAATAAGTAAAAATCACACCTCCTTAGAAGGTGGCTTTGGCTAGCCCCCCCCCATAGGGGGCGACTTAGGCTTGTTCTAAAACTCAAAACGCTGTTGCTGATCCTCAATTTTCTTCTCTTCTTTCTCCTGATGCTTCACATATCTGCGGATCGTGTCCTCATCTAGCCCAACGGTACTCACG
>JBDNGW010000759.1:0-4032 GCA_041689735.1 Leeuwenhoekiella sp.
AGCTTTTGACTGGAGGTAGCAACTTCTCGACACCTCATCAATGGTTCACTGCAGTTTATCCTGAGCGGAGTCGAAGGGTTCAACTCCTTTATTCGCACCTGCTAATCTCTAGGACTAGATTCTCCTAAACGCTCAATACCAAGACTATTAATCAAAGCACCTTTAGGTGGTTTAGAGCCATCGCCTATACAACGACCCTGATGGGCCTACCATCATCTTAATTACAGCATTCAACCATTTATTACCGTGGTTGATTCTTGGCACACTATGATTTGTAGTGGGTAAACATAACATGTTGTTTAATGAAAATGTCACCTTGAGCGCAGTCGAAAGGTCATTGGGTCTCGACTGCGCTCGACCTGACACCTGATTAAATATTCTTTATTACCCACCATATTCCACATAGAGCCAAAAAATGCCTTTTTGCATAATGCAAAAAGGCATTAATTATTTTAAATTTCATCTAATTGTCTTAACTAGAATTGTCCTCTTCCGCTAATTATTGTAATAGTTTTAGGTTCTCCTAAAGTAACTTATTGATCCTATAACTTGAAATAAAAAACTAAAATAATTCTACTTTTCGCAAAAATAAACCTGCCGACCGACAAAGATAAGCTCAAGCTGGACAAAGACTACTTTTAGTGCTAATCACGAATTTCACCCAAATATTTTCATTATCAGAAAAAGTATCTAAGATTTAAAAGTTACTTTCAAAGTAATATCTGCTTTTAAAAGTTTGGAAACTGGACATACTTTCTTGGCTTTTTCGGCATATTCCTTAAATTTTTTCTCGTCAATAGCAGAAACCTTTCCGGTAACGTCAAGTTCAATTTTGGTAATTTCACCATCTTCAAAAGTAACATGGGCTTTGGTATTTAGACTGTCGGCTTTAATGTCATCTTCGGTCATCAAGCCACTTAGCTGCATTGTATAGCAACCAGCGTGGGCAGCGCCAATCAATTCTTCGGGATTGGTCCCAGCGTCATCCCCAAAACGGGTTTTATACTCAAATCTGGCTTCGTTTAAAGCGCCACTTTCCGTGGTTAAACTTCCAGTTCCTTCTTTAAGTGTTCCTTTCCAATGTGCTGATGCGTTTCTTGTAAACTTCATAAATATATATTGTTATCATTGTTAAATTCTAATGGACTCTAAATTAGATAAAAACAAGTTACCATTCTGTCAAAATCCCTTTAATCTCTATTGGGTTTAATTCCCCGAGGCTTGCCTCGCGTTTTTTGAGGAAAGTTTGAAAACGGATGGTTTTCATCAATCAAAAAAAAATCCCTCTAAATGCCTCGTGGGCTTGCCCCGAGGTTTATTTACTTGAGATAGTCTTAGTATTTGAAAAAACGGGAATAATGCCAATTTTAAGTAATAAATCTCGATTTTAGTTTACTTTTTTACCTCCCAGATACGTTTCAGAAACCTTGAGATTCGGTAATTTATCTTCTTCAATGGTCATTAGATCGTTATCCATAACAACAAAATCTGCAAATTTTCCCGCTTCAATACTTCCTTTTTCTTCTTCCTCAAAGTTGGCATGTGCGGCCCAGATCGTCATTCCGCGAAGCGCTTCTTCACGGCTCAGCTTATTTTTGGGCTGAAAACCACCTTCGGGAAACTGCTCTAGATCCTTTCGCGCAACAGCGGCATAAAAAGTATAAAACGGATTTACCTGCTCCACGGGAAAATCGGTTCCCAGGGCGATTGTTCCAGACTCATCGAGCAATTTTTTATAGGCATAAGCGCCTTGCATACGACCTGCGCCCAGGCGATCTTCGGCCCAGTACATATCACTGGTAGCGTGCGTGGGCTGTACACTTGGAATGATATTGTCATCAAAATAATCAAAATCTTCCGGGGAGATGACCTGCGCATGTTCCACCCGCCAGCGGGCATCGGTTTTGTCTGAAAGTACTTCTGCATACGCCTTTAAAACCACCGTATTTGCACTGTCGCCTATCGCGTGTGTATTCATCTGAAAATCGGTGGCAGCAATCTTTTTCGCGAGATCATAAATGCTGTCCACGGGCGTGACCATCGCCCCGTAATGTCCATCTCGATCGGTATACGGTTCGCGCAAAGCGGCACCACGAGAGCCCAAAGCGCCATCGCCATATACTTTTATGGAACGAACATTGAGTTTGTCAGTTTTTAAAATGCCCTTCTTGAGAAAGTAATCGCGGTCTGCTGGGCTGTTGCTGACCATTGCGTAAATACGCATATTAAGCGCGCCGGTCTGTTGCAGGCTGTCAATGAGTTCGATGGTTCCACGCGAGACCCCGGCATCATCTACCGTAGTGAGCCCATAATTAAAACAATATTCTTCGGCATCTTGAAGGGCTTTAATTTGCTGATCTCGGCTCGTTTTTGGCAATATAACATGGATCAAATCCATAGGGTCGTCAATGAGTACCCCGGTAATTTTATTGTTCTGCTTTACGATCTCACCGCCAGTTGTTATGGTTTTCGCATCTATTTTTGCCAGATCAAGTGCTTTTTGATTTACAAGATAAGCATGGCCATCCACCCGTTGCAATACCACGGGAATATTGGGGAAAATGGAATCCAATTTCTTTTTGGTGGGGAACGTTTTTTCCTCCCAGTCATTCTGATCCCAACCACGGCCATAAATAAAGTCCGATGGTTTTTCCTTTTGAAAAGCAACCACGCGATCCAGGACTTCATCAAAACTGGTTGTACCCACAAGGTCAACCGACTGTAAATTGATGCCAAAGCCATAAAAATGGCAATGTGCGTCTATAAAACCGGGATAGATTATTTTACCCTTGCCGTCTATATTTTCCTTGGCGGCATACTTTGCATTAATTTCTTTTGAAGTTCCCACGGCAATAAATTTCCCGTCTTTGACCGCAAAGGCTTCCGCTTTTGAAAATGCCGGATCTACGGTGTAAATAGTGGCATTGGTAAGGATCAAATCGGCTTCCTGCTTATCTTTTTTGGAACAGGAAACAATTAAAACGCTTAACAGCGCGAAGTAGAGGTATTTCATAAATTGAATTGTTTTTTGCTAAAGTACGAAAAGCAGGGCATAGATTGAGAGAATATAGTTTTAGCGTATTGTTGGTATTGCGGGTTTTTATCCCAATGAATAGGCTTCAATTGCATTACAGTGTCACTTCGAGATTTCATTCAAAAACTTTGAAAAACGACAGTCTTGACATGTTTGAATGATTTTTAGTACGCGTCCTTTTCCAAAGCTTTTTTGCCTTTGGAAAAGTTGACTTTGTATAGGGTATTTTTGTAGACTGTAAAAAATTTAAGCTGATTTCTCCATTTTAACCTGATTTTCATTTTATTGATTTTCAATAATATACATAATTCTGTCAATGATAGAAGTTTTGATTACGGGATGTTAATAGATGCTCAAGGCTTCTCGATACGGCGTTTCCCTTCGCTATCGCCTGCCTGTCGTGCCTTGGCAGGCAGGCTACGGAAAACACCTACTCGAAGTGACAGGAGCCACGCGATTGTATATGGTCAATCATGTAAATCAACGCTGGTTGGAATTAAAGCAAAAAATAGATCTCTTTTCTAAAATCTCTCAGCGCAGCGATCTCTGTTCTTCTTTCTATACAAGTCAAACTTAAAATTCGCCTATTTTTTTAATAGTCATTGGCTTCCGTAAATTTTGTTGAAATCTAGTTTAGTTTGACGAATAGATCTTTTTTCTATAATCTATCAACGCAGCAATCTATGTTCTCCTTTTTTACGAGTCAAACTTAAAATTCGCCTATTTTTTTAATCTCTATTGGGTTTAATTCCCCGAGGCTTGCCTCGCGTTTTTGAGGAAAGTTTGAAAACGGATGGTTTTCATCAATCAAAAAAAAATTCCTCTAAATGCCTCGTGGGCTTGCCCCGAGGATTATTTACTAAGGATCTGTTAAGAAATAAAGTGACTGAATTATAGGCAGTTATTTTGTTTGACCACAAGGCGAAAAACGCAGGCATAGCCGTAGCTATGACGAGTATTTTCAACGCAGTAGGCAAGCAAAAGAACACGTAGCAACG
>JBDNGW010000760.1:0-2606 GCA_041689735.1 Leeuwenhoekiella sp.
AATCCACACGGTGGGCCGCAGGGCATTCGTGACTCGTGGGGTTTTAATCCGGAAGCGCAATTATTTGCCAGCCGCGGATATGCGACCCTCCAGATAAATTTTAGGATTTCGGGTGGATATGGAAAGCAGTTTCTTGAATCTGGTTTTAAACAGATCGGTCGGAAAGCAATGGATGATGTGGAAGATGGTTTGCAATATGTAATCGATCAGGGTTGGATAAATGCAGAAAAAGCGGCAATTTACGGCGCAAGCCACGGCGGTTACGCAGTACTCCGCGGACTCACGAAAACGCCAGATCTTTATGCCTGTGGCGTGGATTATGTGGGCGTTTCAAACCTGTTTACCTTTATGCAGACAATCCCGGCCTACTGGACTCCGTATTTAAAAATCCTGAAGGAAATCTGGTATGACGAAGCGGTGCCAGAAGAAAAGGAGATCATGGAGGAAGTGAGCCCGGTTTATCAGCTCGAAAAGATCAAAAAACCGCTTTTTGTAGTGCAGGGCGCAAATGATCCACGAGTGAATATTGACGAAGCAGATCAGATCGTTTCCGCGCTACGCAAAAAAAATGTCGATGTGCCGTATATGGTAAAATATGATGAGGGACATGGCTTTGCCAAAGAAAAGAACGCGCTTGATTTTTATAGGGCAATGATGGGCTTTTATGCGAAGCATCTGGGCGGGGAGGAGTAGGTTTCTAGGTTGAAAAACGGTTGTTTTTGGATTGAAAATTGAATGCTTTTGACAGTTTATTTCTGTAGTCTTATCTATTTGGGGACACTAGATAATTGGATGAATTATTCAGGATTCGCCTGCCAAACTATTCTTTGTTTTTGTTGTGGCTGATTTGGAAGGCATCGCAACAAAATATTTTACTAATGGCCAAAACGAAGACAATTGCAAACTCACTATTGTGAGCAGGTTTCAAAGGGTAATTTCTATTGTTTTGTGCTAAAAATTAGTTTGCTCAATTTAGGTTTATTGTTTATATCTCTGTCCTCACAAAAAGTTAGATTAAAAAACTACAAACTATAAGGAACTATAGCGGTTTTAATCTTTGGCGAAGGATAATTAAATCTCAAATTTAATGAAGAAATGAGTTGTTTTTTACCAGTTATGTTCAAATGGATTTACTTTAACTTTCTTTAAATAACTATATTCAATTGGTTTATTATTCAATAGTATAATAGTCAGAGTGTCTTTAGCTTTATTGAATGTATACCCATACGTCAGTGTATCGATAATCAGGCTATCTGCCTCGCGGATATTTTTTAGATAAATCTTTTCGGCATCATAAGTCCATTGTGAATTTGTACTAAATCCGCCAGCGTATGAATCTAAAATCAGGGAGTCTTCATAAAAAGTCAGGACTGTTTTCTCGTGGTTCTGTTCAAAGGATTCCCAGATTCCGTAAAATTGTTTTTTGTTCCGAGTGCTATTGCACGCAACTGTAGTGATCAGAATCAGTATTACGATTAATTTTGTTTTCATAGTTTGTGTCAATGATTAGTAAAACTTTCAATTTAGACTTTCGTTTATTAAATGCTGAAAACAAAGTATAAGCGAAGTGTGGGTTTTCAAAGTACTAATTTTTAAGTTACCGTACTATTTATTGCTTGCAGGATATTCATTTTTAGACGTTCAGCCCGAATTACGTTTATATAATGGTGGGTTTTCGTTATTTTCTGTTATGTTCTTAGCATTTGAAAGAAATACTCCTTTGCGAATTTCGACGTAGCGTTGGCTGATGCGAATTGCAAATGTTATGACTTTTAGCGTTGGCATTTATTTTACATTGCTCTTTCTTGATATAAGTATTCTTGGAATCCAATAAATGTTTCTCTAATCGATTTTATAGCTCCTAATTCGCGTTTAGCATCAGCGATTGCTTTATATTTTAATAATAACAATGGAGATAGTTTTGAATCATCTAATTCATCAACGCCTTCTTTTACATATTGTTCCAAAACAAAATTCAAGAACTCTTGTTGTTTTTGGTTATAATCATTCATCTGAATTTTGGCTCTACTAGCTCTTTCCAATCGTGGAACAAGGTCTTTGTGGTATGCTACATAACTCAACACATCAAAAAGGTCGCTATCTTCTCCGTGAATCAAATTTCTCAAATCTTCCAGTTGAGCGTTTGTATATCCTTTTTCGCTCAATTCGGTCAGCAGTTTTTTACGAGTGCTAGGTAAACTCCAAAGTTTGCGCAATTCATTTTCGTTTGCAAAGAATGAAGGTAAATCGCCAAACAACTGCTCAATAAATTCTTGCGAGGAAATTGGTTTTCCTGTAGGGCTCCAAAATGAAGTTTTAACCATAGAATCTATTTCTCTCACTTTGTTATCAGAGAGTTTAACTTTAATCATTCTTCTTGGTGGCGTTTCGCAGACGCAAGGAATATGATCACATTCAGGACAAGATTCAGCCTCTGGTGTTTCGCAAACACAAGGGGTTTCTCTGCAAATAGTACAAACCCTCGGAGCTCCTCCTTCTCTTGGAGCTTCTGGCTCTAAAGGTTCACCATCCCATTCTGGGTCTTGAAAGTGGTGATGTGCATTCACGAAATCAAAAATTGTAAAATAATCTTTACCATCAAAAAG
>JBDNGW010000761.1:0-1734 GCA_041689735.1 Leeuwenhoekiella sp.
AAATATTATCTACTGTATTTTTCCATATAACGTTTCCAGAGTTCCGTTTGGTGTGTTTCAAGACTGATGTCCCGGCCCTTGATCATGGCTTTTTCAACGTTATTGCCTTTCATTTCCAAAGCATTTCCAGTGCTCACAAAAAGAGTGGCATCTTTTCCTTCTTCAAGGGAGCCCAGAGTGGAGTCAACGCCCAAAATTGTTGCGGCATTTAGGGTAATTAAACTCAGCGCATCGTCAAAAGACATTCCGTGGGCGGTTACCTGACCGGCATAAAACGGAAGGTTCCGCGCTTGCCAGTATTCACCGCTGTTACCCAAAGCGACAAGTACACCGGCATCATCCAGAATTTTAGCCATTTTATAGGAAATATCATAGTCATCATCCTCTGCTTCTGGCAGACTGTGAACGCGTGCGAGGATTACGGGAACATTGGCTTTAGCGATCTGATCTGCTATGGTATAGGCACGGTATGCGCCTACGAGCACCACATGTTCAAGCTTCATTTCTTCTTTAAAGCGCAGCACATCTAAAATTTCCTTTTCACCATCAACGTGGATATACAAGTTGCTGTCGCCGTCTAAAATGGATTTCATGGATGCATAGGGCAGGTTTTTAATATCATTATCGCCTGCAGTATACGCCGTGGACTGCTTGATAAAATCCGTTATTTTGGTAACATCTTCAGTATATTTTTTATTGGGGCTATATCCAGGATCTTCGCCCAGCCACCAGCGACCGCGGGTAAAACTGTTTGGCCAATTAAGGTGTACACCGTCTCCACGTTTTACCGCGGCATCTTCCCAGTTCCAGGCATCAAGCTGCACAATAGACGAAGTACCGCTGATTGTTCCGCCCTGTGGAACGGTCTGCGCGATAAGTACGCCATTAGGGCGCATGCTTTCCACCACTTTTGATTCGGCATTGTAGGCGAAAAGTGCCTCAATATGGGGATTGAATTCACCGATCTCATCTTGATCTTCGGTAGCCCGGACTGCACTTATTTCCACGAGCCCCAGTGTGGTGTCCGGTGCTATAAAACCGGGATAAATGTGCTTGCCGGTGACATCTATTACCTCTCCTTTGGGTTCCATTGTATTGCTCTGTGCATCATAAACGCCGGTGATTTTTCCATCTTTGATGAAAATGATACTGTTCTCTATCACGTTTCCATTGCCTATATGTGCGGTCCCACCTTTCAGGGTGATCTCGCCAGTTTGCCTTGGCGCAGGGGTTTGCTGGGCCGAAGCATTCAGGGCAATTAGGAAAACAAATAGTATAATTTTAATTTTTTTCATATCACTTTATGGTTTCTAGGGTTTCGCAATGCAGGCGCTGCTTTTCTTCTTTTTTGGCAGGTTGGGTTTTAAGTCCCTTATTTTTGACCGCGAGCATCATATGGATCAATTCGTTCTTTTTCTGCAGCACTTCTTTTTGGAGTTTTTTGTCGCGGTCAATGTCAAAATAGACCACGCCTTCTATAAGCGTTTGTTCGGCTACGGCACTTACGGACATTGGGTTTGTGGACCAAAGTACCACATCTGCATCCTTTCCTTTTTTAATACTTCCCACACGATCGTCTATGTGCAGCATTTTTGCAGGGTTGAGGGTGACAAATTTCCATGCTTCCATTTCCGGGACGCCCCCGTATTTCATTGTTTTTGCCGCTTCTTGGTTCAATCGGCGCGACATTTCGGCATCATCGCTGTTGATTCCGGTAAGCACGCCCTGGCTCCA
>JBDNGW010000762.1:0-2522 GCA_041689735.1 Leeuwenhoekiella sp.
GTAATTTATCAATGGTTTTTGGTGAAAGTTCATTGATGAGGTAAATGCCCTCCAGCAGGCTTTTAAGTTCGCCCAGAATGGATTCCACCTCGGCAACCGCCTCTGCGTCCTTGGTTGTCAAGCTTTTTGTAAAATCAATGTGGATATCCTGAATCTGCTGCAATAGTGCGGTATATTCATTTTTTGTGCTTGCGGCGATACCAGAAGTCAAAAGCAGATCCGTAACCCCACCAAAGGCGGAAACCACGACCACAATATTCTCTTGTGCCGCTGCTTTTTTTGCTATTTTAATGACTTGTTTTATGTTGTCGACACTTCCTACCGAAGTGCCCCCGAATTTTAAAACACGCATAATCGATGTGTTTGAATTTTGATTAAATTGAATTTTTTATGTACCGTGTAAGTGGTGATGTTATTAGCCGAACGAATAGTTGTCAGCCCAATTTATTAAAACTATTTTTAAAGTGGATGGGATTCACGTTCATGGGCGCAAGCTTAAAGTTCAAAAGTATTATTTTTACTGGGATACTCAAGGTTTAATGTAGATTTTTCAGGATTTGCTAACAACCTCCAATTTAAAGTCCATTCTTTAAGTTATTTGATTTTAAAAGCCAATTTCTTGTGAATACCTCAATTTAAAATACACAGATGAAAATTTTTAATCGTGATCAAATTTACGGTGCCGATAAGGCGACCATCAGTAATCAAAATATGAGCTCTTTTGAACTTATGGAACGCGCTGCGGGTCATGTTTTTAAATGGCTGCAGGAGAACCTGTCAAAAAAACAGTGCGTACACGTTTTTTGTGGAATAGGTAATAATGGGGGCGACGGACTCGTAATCGCACGGAAACTGCTTGCTGATGGCCATGAGGTCAAAACTTATGTGGTCGCCTATGCCGATACCCGTTCCGATGATTTTTTAGCGGCTGAAAAAAGATTGGAAACGGAAGGCAAAGCGGTTGTAACAGTCATTAAGGAACACGACAAACTGCCTGTAATACATGCTGGTGAAGTGGTCATTGACGCGATTTTTGGGATTGGTTACCATCGGCCGGCGCCGGTCTGGGTACAACAATTGTTTGCCACTATCAATAAAAGTGAAGCGAATGTAGTTTCAATAGATATTCCTTCGGGGCTGTCTATGGATGCAGTTCCGAAGGAAAATGAAGCTGTTGTAAAAGCGGATATGCTACTTACCTTTCAAGTGCCAAAATTGGTTATTTTCCTTCCGGAAACGGGTAAATTCATTAAAAAATGGAAATTGGTTGATATTGGACTTGATACAGAATATATCGCTAAAACGGAAACGGATGTCTGCTTAATAGATTTCGCAGAAATTAAAAAACGCTATAAAAAACGGGATAAATACACCAATAAAGGCACTTTTGGCCATAGTTTGATCATTGGCGGCAGTTATGGAAAAATGGGCGCGGTTGTGCTTTCGGCGAAAGCCTGCCTGAAAACCGGCAGCGGACTCGTAACTACATATATTCCGCAGTTTGCGATGCCAATTTTACAGACTGCAATCCCGGAAATCATGGTGCTTACCGATCGTCAAAACGGGAAGTATCTGGAAGAGATCAGTTTTGATCTGGAGCCAGATGTCATTGGGATCGGCATGGGAATGGGGACGGCACCAATCAGCATAGAAGCCCTGGGATCTTTTCTGAAAACATATAAAAAACCAATGGTCATCGATGCCGACGCGCTCAACTGCATTGCAAAAAATCCAGATCTCTTAGCGTTGATACCCGCAAAAAGCGTTCTGACCCCGCATCCCAAAGAGCTGAAAAGGTTGATAGGGGAGTGGGACGATGATTTTGACAAACTGGAAAAAGCCAAAAATTTTGCTTCTAAGTATGATCTTGTTCTGGTGATCAAAGGTGCAAATACCATAACCATTTATGAAAAGCAATTGTATGTAAACGATACCGGAAACCCAGGTATGGCCACGGGCGGTACTGGAGATGTGCTTACTGGTGTAATTACAGGTCTAATTGCACAGGGATATGAGCCAGTGGACGCGGCAATTTTTGGAGTTTATTTGCACGGGAGCGCGGGAGACCTGGCGGCAGCGGAATCAGGCTTTGAGGCCATGACCGCCGGTGATGTTGTGGAACATTTGGGGAAAGGGTATCTTAAAATTTCGGAAAAAGTGTCTAAAAATGCTTAAAAACGGGTAAATACGGCTACTTTCTGAACAAAAAACCCAATCCCAGTCGAGAAAGCGTTTTCTTTTCAAAAGCGAAAAAAAATTTATACTGACCAAAAATCCAGCCCATAAGTACCAGAAGCACCTGATAAAGCGGAAAAATCAGGATAATACGCACTGGCCAGTACAACCATCCGGAAACGGCATCGCTGCCCAGCCCCAACGCCTGCATAATAGGTGATGAAATGCGGCCAGCCGTAGACCCGGTGATCGCAAAAACCATAAAAATTGCGATATATTCCCAGCGTGCATCCACCTGCCATCTATTTTTCAGTTTTTCAAAACAAAAAAGGCAGATTTTAATAATA
>JBDNGW010000763.1:0-4668 GCA_041689735.1 Leeuwenhoekiella sp.
TCGCCCACTGCGTTGAAAATACTCGTCATAGCTACGGCTATGCCTGCGTTTTTCGCCTTGTGGTCAAACAAAATAACTGCCTATAATTCGGTCACTTTATTTCTTAACAGATCCTTAGCTGAGAGGTAGGAGATGAGAGATGAGAGTTAAAAGGTCAGGGTTATGAGTTAAGAGTTGGGAGATAAAAGACTTGACTGTGACTATTAATCACTAAAAATATCATTGAGAATTACTTTTGAAAACAGTTCTTGATTTTGATAGGTTAAAAAACAAGCCCTAGAATATACAGGCAATTTCAATTCTTTGCTAGCTTTGGATTCTCCAGAATTTTTAAAAGTTTTACCGGACAATACATACCTTTTTTTTCAATAAAAGCGGGAAGAGCAAGTATATACGGCCTTTGTAAGACAGTTTTTTTTTACTATTTGAAGCAAGCTTTACCGTATTATATAGAGGATTTCACTTATCCAGATAGTTGAAGAAAAGGGATAGGCCAGCTAACAAAGGCAAGTTCAATTTTCTATTTTGAATTTACTGCTTTGCTATTATTCAGAATACCCTTTAATACATTTTATTGATCTGTGCCATTGGTCTTATTTGACTTCATCATACTATACTTGTCGTATTGCACATCAGTAAGAACAGTCTTCATAGTCTTGTCTTGCTGATCTTGGTAGGCACTTTGATTGTCATTCCCAGTGTTATCCACAGCACCCATATTTGATTGGTAAGTTTGTATTTGATCATCACTCATTTCTAGCTCCGTATACGTTTGCGACATATCTTGATTCATGACACCCATATTCTCCATATCTCCTTGCTTATAGGTTACAATACCATCAGTGTTGGCACTATTATTAATACTTCACGTCGTATCACCGCTGGGTGTTGTACCATTCATAGTATCTTCAGGTTTATCATTTGTTGATGTTTCGCGGCATGCTACAAGACCAAATAAAACCATTGCTATTAAAATTACATTGATTTTTTTCATGAAAGCAGGATTTAAATTCTATTAATCGCCTAGCACAGTTATTATTATATGAAATTACGATGCTTTACTTAAAAAAATACTTACGAAATGTTAAAAATAATAGGTTTTCTATTTAAAAGAAGAGCGAGGTAAACTTAAAATTTGAATGGATGGATCTTTCCTTTATACAATGGCTTTTATTCAGAGTAGATCACAAAAAAACACCCGCTACAGAGCGGATGTTTTACAATTTAAAATAGATGCAACTGTGATTAAAGAGCAGCTACATGCTTAGCAATTTGAGATTTTAAATGACCTGCCTTATTATCGTGAATTACATTCTTCTTGGCAAGACGATCTATCATAGAAACCACAGAAGGCAATAAAGTCTCTGCATCTTTCTTCTCTGATTCTTTTAGTTTTTTGATCGCATTACGAGTTGTACGGCTTTGATACCTGTTTCTCAACCTTCTATCCTCGCTACTACGTATTCTCTTTAAAGATGACTTGTGATTTGCCATTGTTGTTTTTTTTATTAATTTAAATCCCGATAGTTATCGGAAACTGAATTGTTGTAGCCCGTAGGGGAATCGAACCCCTCTTACCAGGATGAAAACCTGGCGTCCTAACCGATAGACGAACGGGCCATTTTGTCAAAAAATCCCTGCTTCTGAGAACTGGTCGAACTTCTAGTAGTCCGTAAGGGAATCGAACCCTTGTTACCAGGACGAAAACCTGGCGTCCTAACCCCTAGACGAACGGACCAGTTTTCTCTCAATTGCGGATGCAAAAATACACATATTTTCTAATGCCACAAGAGGAATGAAAACTTTTTAAAAAAAATTAATAGGCCTTGGCAAATAATACACGTTTTGTTGCGGGCTTACCACTGTACACACAAACGCCCTCTTCTTCTTTTGCATCAAGCGGAATACAGCGTATGGTCGCCTTAGTTTCGTTTTTGATCTTTTCTTCGGTGGCCGTGGTACCGTCCCAGAAGGCACTGATAAATCCTCCCTTAGTCTCTAGAACCTCCTTAAAAGTATCGTAATCGTCAACTTGGGTAATATGCTCCTGTTGATAATCAAGCGCTTTTTTATGCAGGCTTATTTGCATTTCCCGCAGGAGTTCCTGAACACGATCTACCACTTTTTCTTTAGAAACGACTTCTTTGGTAAGAGTATCTCTTCTGGCAATCTCCACAGTACGTTTTTCCAGATCGCGGGGTCCTATTGCTATTCGTAAGGGCACTCCCTTCATTTCGTATTCGTTGAATTTCCACCCTGGTTTGAAGGTGTCACGGTCATCAAACTTAACCGAAACCCCATGCATTTCTAGTTCGCGTTTAATTTCCCCAGCAACCTGCGATACTGATTCCAGCTGCTCTTCACCCCTGTAGATAGGCACGATTACAACTTGAATAGGCGCAAGGTTAGGAGGGAGTACAAGTCCATTGTCATCACTGTGCGTCATCACCAGAGCTCCCATTAAACGTGTGGAAACGCCCCAAGAGGTGGCCCAGACATATTCCTGTGTTCCTTCTTTGGAAGTGAATTTGACATCAAAAGCCTTGGCAAAATTTTGACCTAAAAAGTGTGATGTACCTGCCTGTAGGGCCTTTCCGTCCTGCATCAGTGCCTCGATACAATAGGTTTCCAGCGCCCCTGCGAAACGCTCACTTTCGGTTTTTGTGCCCTTAATCACAGGTATTGCCATAAAATGCTCCACAAAATCAGCATAGACCTTCATCATCAGTTGGGCTTCTGTCACGGCCTCTGCTCTGGTCTCATGAGCAGTGTGCCCTTCTTGCCATAAAAATTCAGTGGTGCGCAAAAAAAGGCGCGTACGCATTTCCCAGCGCACTACATTGGCCCACTGGTTGATGAGCAAGGGCAGATCACGGTAAGATTGCACCCACTTTCTGTAGGTATCCCAGATAATGGTTTCTGAGGTGGGGCGTACGATAAGCTCCTCCTCCAGTTTTGCTTCGGGATCTACGATAATGTTTCCATCTTCATCATTTTTGAGACGGTAATGCGTCACTACCGCACACTCTTTGGCAAAGCCATCAACATGGCTTGCCTCTTTACTAAAGTAAGACTTCGGAATAAAAAGCGGAAAATAGGCATTTTGATGACCGGTTTCCTTAAACATACGATCCAGCTCTGCCTGCATTTTTTCCCATATGGCATAACCGTAAGGTTTGATTACCATACATCCCCTCACACCCGAGTTTTCGGCAAGATCTGCCTTGACTACCAGCTCATTGTACCACTTAGAATAATCTTCTTTACGTGTGGTTAAGTTCTTTCCCATATACTGTATTTTGGCATAACTATTGCTCATATTGATAGTAAATGAACTAGTTATTGTTTATCTTGATTCTTTAATTAGCTTAAAAGGGCAAAACTAGTTAAATTTACAATCTACAACAATTAAATACAGACGTATATGCGACATATAGCACGAATAAAAGAAATTGGCGTCAGACCGGCATTGCTGGTAATGGGGCTCTTAACCTTCGCATCTTGTGGATCTTTTCAGTACGCTTCTTATGATGACGGAGTTTATGGAAGGAGTACCGTTATACCTCAAGAAGCGCAGCGTGAAGTTGTGACACAGCAACAATCATCAACTAAGGATGCTGGCTATTATTCCAATTATTTCGGTCAGGGAGCAGAGCAGGTTCAGCAGGCCAATGATGAAGGAATCATTTTCACAGATGTGGATTCTTATACATCAACTGGGGATTATGATGATGAAGATATCGTACAAGAAGAGCGCATGGGATACAACGGACAGCCAGCCTGGGGCGCTACCTATGACGAGGTGATCGTGAACATTTATCCTTCCAATAATTTTGGATGGGGTTATGGTGGTTTCTACAATAATTTTTGGGGTGGGTCTCCTTATGGTTATGGTGGTTATCGTTATGGCGGAGGCTATGGTTATGGTGGAGGCTTTGGCCATGGCGGTTTCTATGGTGGTTTTCCCTACGGTGGCGGTTTTGGTTATCCTTTTTATGGATACGGCGGATATGGTTTTGCCGGCATAAACCCGTATTATGGAGGTTATTATGGACATAATAATGGGTATTACAATAGAAATGGATACTATAGCAATTATAATAACTACGCTTATAATCGTGGTGCCCGTTCAGATGATCGCAGAAGCAGAAGAAGTTCTGATGTAAATGCTTCCAATAATATTAGAAGAAGCAATGCTAATTATTCGAACACAAGATCCTCACGAAGTTCTACAGCGAGTTCAGATGACTCCAGGTCAAGACGTACCTATAGTAGGAATAATGTAGGCATAAATACTCAGAGATCTTCAAGGAGCAATACTGCTTCGAGCAGCCGAAAAAGTATTTATGATTCAAAAGCCTCCAGTAGAAGAAGTACATCGCAATCCGATTCTTATACCCCCAACCGTTCTACGCGAAGTACCAATTCCTCCTCAAGGAGCAGTAATGCCAGGTCCAGTTCGCCTGCACCTTCCTCCTATTCCAGAAGTAGCAGCTCTAGAAGTTCTGGCAGTAGCGGGACATCCGCAAGTTCTGGTAGCTCTTCCCGTAGTTCTGGTAGCTCCTCCCGTAGCTCTGGAGGTTCTTCACGGAGCAGCAGGGGCGGTGGCGGATTATAAATAATGTCAATGATATTGGTTTTAGGTATGATCATTAGGATCAGCTTAAA
>JBDNGW010000764.1:0-2740 GCA_041689735.1 Leeuwenhoekiella sp.
CGGTTTCAGCGAAGAGATCAAAGAGGTTACCTGGTCGCTGGGCGCAGAATATGTTTATGATGATGCTTTCAGTTTACGAACCGGTTATTTCAACGAAAGTGACCTTAAAGGTTCCCGTAAGTTCGCCACGCTGGGTCTGGGTTTTAAGTACACAACCATAGATATTGATGTATCTTATTTATTTTCTACTTCAAGCGTACGCAACCCGCTTGAAAATACACTTCGTTTCGGTATAACCTTTGGGTTTGGCAACGAATATACCGAGTATTAAGGATTGGATCAATAATAAGATATACAGGTTAGAGGCAGTTATTTTGTTCGCTAAGTAGGCGAAAAACGCAGGCTTAGCTATAGCTAAGACGAGTATTTTCAACCTGCCTACCGGCAAAGGCAGGCGCAGTTAGCGGGCAAAAGAACAAGTATAACTGTTATAAGTTATTTTTGTTGCAATCCTAAAGCTTGTTTAATCTCTATTGGGTTTAATTCCCCGAGGCTTGCCTCGCGTTTTTGAGGAAAGTTTGAAAACGGATGGTTTTCATCAATCAAAAAAAAATTCCTCTAAATGTCTCGTGGGCTTGCCCCGAGGATTATTTACTATCAATTCAAAGTGATTTTCTTCTGAAGGCTATCGCGATGGAAATCAAAAAAGTCAATTGAAACAAGTCAATATCTACTGATGAAAAAAATTGAGATTGTCACCAAATTGGCTGTTTTTGACGCGTTAGGGGAACTTCCCGAAACTATTCAGCAATTGATGCAAAGTGCCTTTATCGCAAGGGATAATGCCTATGCGCCCTATTCCAATTTTAAGGTGGGAGCGGCGATTTTAATGGATAATGGTGAGATTATCACCGGTAGCAATCAGGAAAATGCCTCTTATCCCTCCGGATTGTGTGCAGAACGAACGGCTATTTATTATGCCGGGGCAAAATATCCCCAAATCGGTATAAAAACAATGGCAATTTCAGCTAAAGCATTAAAGAAGGGAATGACCAAACCGGTCCCGCCATGTGGAGCGTGCCGGCAAGCCATTGCGGAATATGAAATCAAGCAAAAACAGCCCATTGTGCTCTATTTCATGGGCGACTCTGGGCAGGTTTTTAAAAGTGATTCCCTAGAAAACCTACTTCCTTTATTATTTACACAAGATTATTTATAAAATTGAACCGTTTTCAGACTATTTTAAGCCATTTCTAACTGGTTTTTAAGAGGTTAGGGGTAAGTATTGATGAAAGTTGGCTTTATAAAGGCTTTTGTAATTTTACTGCAAAGGTTTTAGGTTTGTCCTTTAATGCATTATTTTTGTTAACCGTTATAAAAATTCGCTTTGCGGATGGATAGTCGGTAATTTTTTCTTTAAATGGAAAATCAGTTGCGATTCGGACGATTTTAATCTCCGAACTTAATTCTCATAATATTTTATAAATGAAACAAATAACAGAAGAGGTTTATCTGGACTGGTACGAGCAAATGTACTTCTGGCGCAAGTTTGAAGATAAATTGGCCCAGGTCTATATTCAGCAAAAAGTTAGGGGTTTCCTGCACCTTTATAACGGTCAGGAAGCAGTACTTGCCGGTGCGCTTCACGCGATGGACCTTACCAAGGACAGGATGATCACGGCGTACCGTAACCATGTTCAGCCAATAGGTATGGGCGTGGATCCCAAACGAGTAATGGCAGAGCTTTACGGCAAGAAAACGGGCACTTCCATGGGAATGGGGGGTTCCATGCATATTTTTTCCAAAGAACACCGGTTTTATGGAGGTCACGGTATCGTGGGTGGGCAGATCCCACTGGGTGCCGGACTAGCCTTTGCGGATAAATATTTTAAAAGGGATGCGGTGACGCTAACCTTTTTTGGCGATGGGGCAGCGCGGCAGGGATCTTTGCATGAAACCTTCAATATGGCGATGAACTGGAAGTTGCCGGTGGTTTTTTGTGTTGAGAACAACGGTTATGCCATGGGAACTTCGGTAAAGCGTACCGCCAACCATGAGGATATCTGGAAACTGGGACTGGGTTATGAAATGCCCTGTGGACCGGTAGATGCCATGAATCCCATAGCGGTTGCCGAAGCCCTTGACGAAGCCATAGAACGGGCAAGACGTGGAGACGGCCCTACCTTTTTAGAGATGAAAACCTACAGATACCGTGGTCACTCCATGAGTGACGCGCAGAAATACCGTACCAAAGATGAGGTAAAGGAATATCAGAAAATTGATCCCATTACCCAGATCAAGGATATTATCCTAGAGGAAAAATACGCGACCGAAGATGATCTTAAAGAGATAGATAAAAAAGCAAAAAAACGTGTTTCGGAATGTGAAAAATTCGCAGATGAAAGCGATTATCCTGAAAAAGAACAGATGTACGATATGGTATATGAACAAGAAGATTATCCATTTTTACAACACAAACCAGTATAGACATGGCAGAAGTAATTAAAATGCCCCAATTGAGCGACACGATGGAAGAAGGAACCGTCGCTGCATGGCTCAAGAAAAAAGGGGACAAAGTGGAAGAAGGCGATATCCTGGCTGAAATAGAAACCGATAAAGCCACCATGGAGTTTGAATCCTTTTACGAGGGCACGCTTCTATATATAGGTATCCAGGAAGGTGAAACTGCAAAAGTGAACAAGCTTCTCGCTATCATTGGTGAGGAGGATGAGGATATTTCCAGTCTAATCGACGGTGGCGATGCAGATGATGACAGTGATGCCGATGCTGATGAAGAAGA
>JBDNGW010000765.1:0-2813 GCA_041689735.1 Leeuwenhoekiella sp.
AACGGAAATGGATATCTTTTTTGGCATCCTACAATATACAAAATATTACAGTAAATTCAAAGGTTTAACGGTATAACTTCTAACCCCATGTTAGTATGAATGCCAGTGCCAAGTATTACAAGTTAGTGATAATTTATTGTTAGGAATGTGAAAAATTTGATGAAGAACTCTTTTTTGAATGCCAAGCGTCCAGCAACAACAAGGTATCCCGCTCGGCGATGAGGAAGTCCTTGCCATTTATCTCTACGTGATGCACTATCAGCAGGTATTCAAAATCAAACAGATCCATCACTTTGCAATGGACTACCTATTGGAATTCAGTCACTGGGATTATTGCAGTGACTAGAGCCTTTTGAACTCCATGCCCATTATGGTGGTGTTTAGGTTACTCATATGCATATAATATTACATGATAATACACTTATAAACAATCTTTTATACGAACTAAAAAAATAAAACCAAGCGAAGGAACCAAAATAATTTCAAAGAGCAGCCTTATGTTATTTAAAAAATCAAGAGTACATATCGGGACCCTGTTCTCACGGTTATATAACCAGTTTATAATAAGAAGAAATTATGTGAAATCGTTCAACGGATTCAAAAATAGAATCTTGTCCAAAATAACAGCTATGTTGGTTATACAATACATCAATAATTTAAAAATCAATATTACTCAAATGAACAATTTATCTTTATTTTTTCTAGTATTCGCATTGTTGTGTTCAACTATAAGAGCACAAACAAATAGCAATCCAAACATCATCTTTATTCTTGCCGATGATCTTGGTTATGGTGACATTAGTTTTTATAACCCAGAGGCGAAAGTCCAAACACCGAATCTCGATCGACTTGCAAGCGAAGGAATAAGATTTACAGACGCACATAGTCCTTCTACTGTATGTGCACCAACTCGTTACAGTATCATGACTGGGCAAATGGAATTTCGATTGGGCTTTCCCGGTGTTTTCTCAGGAATAGGAGGTCCTGGTTTAATATCAGAAAATCGTCTAACGCTTCCTAGAATGCTTCAAGAGAAAGGTTATGAGACCGCAATGTTTGGTAAGTGGCACATTGGTATGACTTTCCTTGATAAAAATGGTAAGGCAATTTACCAAAAGGAACTTCCTGAAGGAGCGACTTTTGCAAGTGGGAGTAAACTCAGAGTGGAAGGCGTAAGACAAATCGATTACTCTAGGGCTGTTCCTGATGCTCCGATCCACAGGGGTTTTGATCACTTTTATGGCACAGTATCTTGTCCCGGAACGGATTGGCTCTATACCTTTATGGATGGCGACCGAATACCAGTACCGCCGACTCACTTGCTCGACAGGGATAAACTACCAAGACATGAATGGGGGTTTGATTGCCGTATTGGTATGATTGCTCCAAATTACAACCTTGAAGAACTTGATATGGTCTTCTTGGAAAAGAGTATGGATTTTTTAGAAAATCACAGGAAAAAAAGCCCTGACAAACCGTTTTTTTTATTTCACTCAACCGCAGCCGTTCACCTTCCATCTTTTGCCGCTGAAAACTTTAAAGGTAAAACAAATGCGGGACCACATGGAGATTTCATTTTTGAATTTGATTATATAGTGGGACAATTACTCGAAAAACTAGACACTCTTGGACTTACTGATAACACTCTTATAATCGTAACTAGCGATAACGGTTCCGAAGTCAGTACTGTAATAAATATGCGTGAAAAATACCAGCACGATGGTGCACGTCCTTGGCGCGGCATGAAACGTGATAATTGGGAAGGTGGCCACCGTGTCCCAATGATTGCCCGTTGGCCTGGGAAAATTAAAGCTAATAGGAAGGATGATAGGACTGTATGTCTTACCGATATTATGGCAACCTGTGCGGCTATTGTTGGAGCGAAATTACCGAATGATGCAGCTGAGGATAGTTATAATATTCTCCCAATATTATTGGGTGAGTCCAATGAAGAAATTCGTCATTTCACTTTGCATCAGACCAATCGTCTCGAGTTGGCCATCAGAAAAGATGATTGGAAGTACCTTGATCACAAAGGGTCTGGAGGGAACAATTATGAGAAAGAAGAATTAAAAAAATATACTTTGCCTGAAATGGCATCTAATGCGCCAGGGCAACTCTATAATCTGAAGGTAGACCCGGGGGAGACCATGAACCTTTATTTCAAATTTCCAGAAATAGTACGAGAAATGAAAGGAATGCTTGAGGAGTTTAAGGAAAGTGGGAGAAGTGCTCCAAAACGATAAATCGGATTTTTTGACTACCGCTACCAAACTTGCCCATGTCAAGGCACCTACGGATAGGAACATGGACGGCATAGATGCCCTTCCGGCGTTCCTCGGGAAAAAACTGAAAGGGAAAAACCTTATCTATGGATTTTCCCTACGCATGAGGAAACTTATTTTAGGATGCCTCACATGGCTATGCGCTATAACGATTATACCCTTCTGGGATGGTTTCCAGAAAAACCCAAGGACAGTACCTTCATGATTCAGATTCGATCATTATTGCTTATGGTCAGGGAAGGAATGTAATGGATAACCTAATGAGGATAACTACTGAATTAGATATGGGAAAGGGAGGACATCACACATTAAAAGTTTGGATGGTGGACCCGGGAGTGATTATAGACAAGATAATTATAAATACAGGAGGGGTGAAGGAATCATACCTAGGATCTGTTTAGAAATAACCTGCCCATTTCTATGGGTTCTTTTGCCCAGCAACTGCGTTGAAAATACTCGCCATAGCTACGGCTATGTCTGCGTTTTTCGCCTTGTTGATGAACAAAATAACTGCCTATAATTCGGTCA
>JBDNGW010000766.1:0-5063 GCA_041689735.1 Leeuwenhoekiella sp.
AATTTACAGACTCAGCACAATGGATCAAAACTATACTGAGCAGGTCATTACAAAGGCCTGATGCCCTAAATATTTATAAAAATATTGAAAATGATTATGTTAACATATATGCATCATCGCAATTGTTTAGTTGAGCCATAGCTTTAACGAATTCGCTGGGATCTGTGTTGATACATATTCCTTCGGTATTCTTAAAGTTCTTAACGTAAGTTTCATCAAGTAGGTTTTCCCCTTCTTTCGTTGCCGCAATGGCCTTGCAATGTTTAAGCGCCTCATTGATGAATTTAATGATCTTCCCTTCTTTTTTGAGTGCCATAATGCTTTCACTACCTCCAGGAATATAGACTGCATCAAAAAGCACACTTTCTGTAGTCATAATGGACGCGTCGATCTTATAGTCGTCGCCCTGGTCAGATTTTACCGTTCCGCCATGAGGAGCAATAATTTTGACCATGGCACCTTCAGTTTTCAGTTCTTGCTTCATAGCTAGGAACTGCTCACCACTAAAGGAATCCGCAACTAAGAATGCGATCTGGCGGGTCTCAATGCCATCCGTTTTTATATACTCCTGACTTAGCGAAGGCGCTTTGTCAAGGTATTCCTTTCGTGGTCCTGGCTGGTATTTTTCAACATCGGCATCTGCACCTATGGCCTGGTTTACCGGTTGCTCAATATTATCAGGTATTGCAAGACCCAGACCTTTGGAGACTTTGTTTGCGAGATCATCATTTATTTGTTTCAGAAGCCACAACATCCTAAGCTTGATATGGTCGTGGTTACATTTACCCAACTCAAATATATAAGCATTAGCACAATGATCTTTTTCCCAATCTTGCAGACTTCGGTAAAATAAGGCGGGCTGTGAGTAAAAGTCTATAAAACTTTCACTGCGTTCTCTGATTTTGCGCGCATCGATACGCTCTTCATACGAACTAAAACCGCCATTTGCTACAGACGCAAGATGCGGACAACCACCACCAAGTGAATTGGGGAAATATGCTGTATTTCCTTTATTTATGGTCATACGCATATGTCCGTCCCGCTGGTTATTATGAACTTCGTTGATAGACCTATTAATAGGTATTTCAGCAAAATTGGGAGTTCCCAGACGTGAGAGTTGGGTGTCTATATAACTGAATAAACGTCCTTGCAATAACGGGTCGTTTGTAAAGTCAATACCAGGAACCACGTGACCGGGATGAAAAGCCACTTGTTCCGTTTCAGTAAAGAAATTAGTAGGATTACGGTTCAAGGTCATTTTACCAACGCGTCTAACAGGAACCATTTCTTCGGGAATCAATTTGGTAGCGTCCAATAGGTCAAAATCAAATTTGTGCTCATCTTCTTCTGGAACGATCTGAAAGCCCAGTTCCCATTCGGGATAATGTCCAGCATCAATGGCATCCCACAAGTCGCGCCTGTGAAAGTCAGAATCGGCGCCATGAATTTTAACAGCTTCGTCCCAGGTTATAGATTTTACGCCAAGAAGTGGTTTCCAATGGAATTTCACAAAATGCGATTTGCCTTCGGCATTTATCAGTCGGAAGGTATGAATGCCAAATCCTTCCATCATACGCAGACTTCGCGGGATTGCTCTATCGCTCATTGCCCAGATATGATTGTGCAACGTTTCTGGGGCGTGCGAGACAAAATCATAAAAAGTATCATGCGCTGAAGCGGCCTGCGGGATCTCACGATCCGGTTCTGGTTTTACGGCGTGAATAAGGTCAGGAAACTTAATGGCATCCTGAATAAAAAAGATAGGCATATTATTCCCAACAAGGTCAAAAATACCTTCTTCGGTATAAAATTTTACTGCAAAACCACGTACATCACGTGCCGTATCTGCAGATCCCTTGGAACCGGCCACAGTAGAAAACCGGGTGAAAAGGGGCGTTTTACGGGAAGTATCGGTAAAAATACCAGCTTGGTAAATTCAGATTGATCTGCATAAAGGATCTGTTAAGAAATAAAGTGACCGAATTATAGGCAGTTATTTTGTTTGACCACAAGGCGAAAAACGCAGGCATAGCCGTAGTTATGACGAGTATTTTCAACGCAGTGGGCGAGCAAAAGAACAAGTAGAAACGGGCAGGTTATTTCTATACAGATCCAAAGTTCAAAATAACCGTGAGCAGCGCTTCCGCGTGCATGTACAACCCGTTCTGGAATACGCTCATGATCAAAGTGAAATATCTTCTCACGGAGAATAAAATCCTCTAGTAAGGTTGGACCGCGTTCACCAGCTTTTAACGAATCATTGGTGTCATTTACCTTGATACCCTGATTGGTTGTCATGGTTTTGCCCTTCGCATCATTAGTGTTTTTAGCGAGATCTTGTGATTTTAGATCTTTTATATCTTTTTCAGAATTCTCCATAAATATTAAATTTTCATGTTTAGGTAGACTAAAATTCAATATTTATAATCATAAAATATATTTTTCTACTATAATATTTTCATAATTGATAATTGTTTTAATGGATTATTTGTTTACCTGTTTAATTGTTTGAGTGTTTACCTGTTTAACCGTTAATATGTTTAACTATTCAAACATGTAACCGTTTAATAATCGAACTGTTCAGACTTTATTTGATCATTGCTAATTGCTCACTATTAATTGTTCATTGTTTGTTCTCTCCTCAAAATTGATCATTGCTACCTGCTACCTGCTAACTGAAACTGCTTACTGCCAACTGCTTACTGATCATTATTCCGCGTAAGCATTTTTATAATCTTCCTCTTTTAGGATTTTAATCATATCTTTTTCAAGGGATTCTATAGGATATTCTACGATACGTCCCAATTCTTCCCCATTTTTATAAAAATAAAAGTAGGAACACGTTTTATATCTTTTCCGTTTTCCAATCCTCCCGGAGTGGTTTTCGCGCGATCAACAGCTATAAGTCTTATATCTGGAGAACTATCTAAAGCGTCCATTATCTTATAAAAATTGGGTACTTCAAGGTGACTATCCGGACACCAGGTACCCATAAATAGCGTAATATTCACCCCGTTGAGCAAGTCCGAAATCATTTCTGTATCTCCATTGACCTCATAGGCTTCATAACCAGGTTCAAACCAATTAGCAAACTTACCTGTTTCCAGTTGTTGGCGATCAATATCGCCTATGAGCATATCAGGTTGCTGCGGCTGGAGTGTAGTTTGTTCTGAAGTTTCCATGGTGTCGACATCTTCTTGAACCGCTTTGTTTTCCATCTTTTTGGTCATGCTCTTACATCCTATTAAACCAATGGTTATAACGGTAGCTGCTATTAAAAAAAATTTATTCATCGTTTCAAATTATATTTTAAACAAGCGATTCTCTATCCATAACCGCCGGTTTTTCAACGTTCAGCATTTTGAGGATAGTTGGGGCTATATCTGCCAGAACCCCATCCTTGATCTCTTTTATATCATTATCAACAAGAATAAGTGGAACCGGGTTTGTGGTATGGGACGTATTAGGGCTGCCATCAGCATTCTTCATGGTCTCGCAGTTACCGTGGTCTGCGATAACAATAGTGCTATAGCCATGGGCAAGCGCCGTGGTAATCACTTCTTTTGCACAAGCGTCTACAGTTTCACAAGCTTTAATTGCCGCATCCATAACGCCGGTATGACCAACCATATCTGGGTTGGCAAAATTAAGACAAACAAAATCGACCTCTTCTTTTTTCAGTTCCGGAATGATCATTTCCTGAATTTTGGCAGCGCTCATTTCTGGTTGCAGGTCATAAGTGGCTACTTTTGGAGAAGGGCATAGCAAACGGTCTTCACCTACAAAAGGTTCTTCCCTTCCTCCGGAAAAGAAAAAAGTAACATGAGGATATTTTTCGGTCTCTGCAATACGTATTTGTCTTTTACCAGCTTTGGCCAAAACCTCTCCCAGTGTATCTTCCAGATTTTTATTATTATAGACCACCTGTAAATTATTATAAGTATCGTCATAACTGGTCATGGTTACAAAGTACAAATCGAGTTTACGGGTATTCTGGTCAGAAAAATCTTTTTGGGTAAGCATTTGTGTTAGTTCGCGGCCACGGTCTGTCCTAAAATTGAAATAAATAACCACATCACCTTGCTGAATGGTGCCCACTGGCGCTTTATCATCCATCATTATAATGGGTTTTATAAACTCATCAGTTACTCCCTCGTCATAACTTCTTTGAATACTGGCGGCTATATCATCACTTTTTTCACCCTGTCCAAGCACGGTTGCCTCATAAGCTAGTTTAACTCGGTCCCAACGGTTGTCACGGTCCATCGCGTAATAGCGCCCAGTTACCGAAGCAAGTTTGGCGTGGTGCTCTTTCGCGAATGCGTCAATATCTGTAATAAAACCCTTGCTGGATTCTGGATCTACATCCCGACCATCAGTAAAGGCTTGGACATAAATTTCAGCAACCCCTGCTTCATCTGCTGCTTTAATCAGATTCTTTGCATGATCAATATGCGAGTGAACGCCACCGTCAGAGACAAGTCCCATAATATGAACGGCTTTCTTTTTTTCTTTTGCATATGTAAAAGCGTTCCTTATAGCTTCTCTATCCTTTAGGGTATCTTCCCTTACGGCTTTATTGATTTTTGCCAGGTTCTGGTAAACGATGCGGCCAGCACCCAGGTTCATGTGACCTACTTCACTGTTGCCCATTTGTCCCGTGGGAAGGCCGACACTCTCACCACTCGCCAGTAACTGGGCGTGGGGATATTTAGTGTATAGGGAATCTATAAATGGTGTATTGGCCTGATCTACGGCCGAAACGTTCTTATCAGGGGCAAAACCCCAACCGTCAAGAATCATCAAAATTACTTTTTTGTTCATAGTTGTATAAATGTGACCATCGGGGGATACACTCATTTGCCTTTATGCGAAGAATTGCCTTTGCCCGATTTGGTTATTTGTTATTGAATTATTTGTTTTATTTGAATTTAATTTCTTTAGCCGACTTATATTCGGTATTAAAGATATTGGTCTTTCAGCGAATACTAGTTAAAAGCTTGTTTGACCCTATCTAAATACCTCCGACAGACGGCGCGTTACTGTTTAAAAATGTTCAATTA
>JBDNGW010000767.1:0-2174 GCA_041689735.1 Leeuwenhoekiella sp.
AAGATTTAACGTTAAAATTCTATTTGATTCATTACATTTATAATCTAAACATTAGCTATAGTATAGAAAATTACCTAACCTGAATTGTAATGTTAATAATTTGAAAATATGGCTAGAGCGATTTTTGAGTATACAAAAACGGTGCTAAAAAAAGTAAGTTTTGACTACTCTCTATTTTGTAAGGAATTACAGAAGGCAGTAAAACGGTTATTGCCCTTTGAAATTGAAGAACTCCGCATCTGGATTGTCAACTTGACTAAGACAAGACCAGAGTTAGATAGCTGTCTTATGTATCTAAATCCCTAAAAATTATTTTTCCGGATTAGACATTAGAATTCGGTTCCTATTCAAAACAGAAACCTTTTGTCTTATTTACTTTTCTCGGAAGTAGTTAAAACTTTGAAAGATGCATTAGCGTATTAGATTTTTTTTTCTAATCGTGGGCTGATAATATCAACATTTTGAAAAGTTATTGCTCCTTTTACCAGTCCGGCGATTGTGTTTTTAAGCGCTTCTATTATCTGAATTTTCAAACCACTTTTGTGATAAAGCAAGCTCACTTCACGTGCTGGTGCAGGTTTGGTAAAATAATGTAAGTATTTTTTCTCAATTTCTTTAAGGTCGAGGGTATGTAGATAGGGTAGGAGTGTCATTCCTAGTCCTTCATTGGCCAGTTTGATTAGAGTTTCAAAGCTTCCACTTTCCAGGGAGAAATTATCATCTTCCTCTTTTTTGTAAGCTTTGCATAAATTGATCACTCCATCTCTAAAACAATGGCCGTCCTCAAGCAGTAACATATCGTTAAGGTCAAGGTCTGCGCTGGTTAAGCCAGATTTTTTATATAACCGGTGATTTTCTGGTATGTATGCTACAAAAGGTTCATAATATAGTGGACGCTCTGTAATTTGGTCAATATGTAAAGGGGTTGCGGCAATGGCAGCATCCAGATGACCTTCATCCAGTTTCTCTAAAATCGTTTCGGTAGGCAATTCCTCAATTTTCAGTTTTACCTTTGGATATTTTTTGATAAAGCTTTTCAGAAACAGCGGTAATAAGGTTGGCATAACCGTAGGAATAACCCCAATTTTAAAATTTCCTCCTATGTAGCCTTTTTGTTGATCCACTATGTCCGTGATTCGGTTGGTCTCATTGACAATATTGCGTGCCTGGTCTACGATCTTTTTACCCACTTCGGTAAGTTCAATGGGTTTTTTGCCGCGATCAAAGATGAGGATATCCAGTTCGTCTTCCAACTTTTGAATCTGCATGCTCAACGTGGGTTGGGTTACAAAAACTTTTTCTGCCGCCTTGGTAAAGTTCTTATTTTCGGCAACAGCCAGGACGTACTTTAATTGTGTGATGGTCATAATAAAGAGTTTCGATGCAAAAATAGACGCTATGCTTATAAGTAGGTATCTATTTCAAATAAATCTTAATGAGCTATCACAGGTACCATTAATTAGCTTTCTTGATTTTGCTAAGGTAAAAATGGGTTGTATTGTTCGTACTTTAAAAGTGTATATAGTGTATGAAGAGTAAAGGTTTATGTTCTTATAGTTATCTAATAAAAAGTTTTATGGCGTTACCACAAGGGTCGGGCTGTCACTACTCGCTGTCCTTCCCTACGGTCAGCACGAGCTCAAACAGGCCGTTCCATCCCTAACGCAGTTTAGAGGTTGAATGATAATCAATACTCAATATCAAATCATTCTATACTATTTAATCTCTATTGGGTTTAATTCCCCGAGGCTTGCCTCGCGTTTTTGAGGAAAGTTTGAAAACGGATGGTTTTCATCAATCAAAAAAAAATTCCTCTAAATGCCTCGTGGGCTTGCCCCGAGGATTATTTACTATATAGTTACAGGTGGTGATAGCATCTACTAACTTATAGAGTTGAATTAAATTTACATTTATAAATGAATCAAGTTCCAACTATAAAAGTCAGGAATGGCTTAAAATGAAGGATTCTTAAAGTCAAGATGATTTATTTTTAGTAGCAAATCATTGAAAATCAAAACCTAATAATTTTTATTTAAAATATCTAAAAAAAACGCTTGCAGATTAAGACAATGCATGTACATTTGCGCTCCCGAAAAACAACAAAATATTTTGGGAATGTTCTTAAAAATTATAGATTTAAAGAAAGAGAGACTAATTTCGGTACCGATAGTATA
>JBDNGW010000768.1:0-2633 GCA_041689735.1 Leeuwenhoekiella sp.
ATGGAAATTTGTCGGTATGCTATTGTTGATCATTATCTGCTACATTCTGGGAAGGTTGAGCACCTATTTACTTCGGAAGGTTTTTGATAGATCAAAGCAGGCCTGGATGCATACAATGGCCAAAAGACTGGCAAAACCGGCCGGTATTGCGATAGGGGTCCTAGTCTTCTATATTCTGCTGAATGAACTTATTTCCTTTGGTGGCCCATTTGCACGGTGGTTATATGCGATATTACTTATCGTTGTAGTAAGTGCGATCGCTTTTTTTATCATGCGCTTTATAGACTCTTTTATGGTCTATGTGGCCGAAAACAAAATAGGCAGTGTAGATGCTGAAGAACATGAAGATGCGCGTATGAAATTGACCTATATTTCAGTTGCGCGCAGAATCGTGACCTTTGTTGTAATCATTGTTGCCGCTTCAATTATCCTTTCACAGTTCAGATCGTTGGAAAAACTGGGTATTTCTATGTTGGCCTCTGCCGGTCTTGCCACGGTGATTCTGGGTATCGCGGCCCAGAGCACGCTGGGCAATATAATTGCCGGGATACAGATTGCGATCACCCGTCCCGCGCGCATAGGTGATGTTGTTATCATGGATGATGAATGGGGCTATGTGGAAGATATCAGGTTTACTTATATGATCGTGCGTACATGGGATCTGCGGCGGCTGGTCATTCCCTTAAAAAAAATCATTTCAGAAACCTTTGAAAACTGGTCAATGACCAGCGCACATCAGGTACGCCCTATCGAACTTTATGCCGATTATAAAATAGATGTAAGCAAGGTGCGCTCAAAATTTGAAGAACTGCTTCGGAATTCTGAAAAGTGGGATGAAGAAAAAGAACCGGTGCTCCAAGTGGTGGAAATGACCGAAAAAGCCATAAAAATGCGGGCGTTATGCAGTGCTAAAAATCCGCAAAAAGCTTGGGATCTGCACTGCGAACTCAGAGAATCTTTAGTGCGTTACATATGTGATCTGGAAAATGGCCTTTACCTTTCAAAATCTCGTGTTATTGTTAAAAATGGCTCAAAACCAGAGGAAAACGGCCAAACTGAAGCATAAATTAGAAGGCACTTTCCTTTTTTCCCTTGACAACAAATGGAGTAAACCAATCCCAGGTAACACCAACAGATAAGCGCGGAAAACTATCTACGAAACGGTAATTGTAATCATCAAAACCGAATGAAAACTCAGCAAAAAAGCCGAAATCATTATCCCATGGATAAATAATTCCGCGACTTTCGGAGCGGTAAAAAGCTACTGAGGGATGCGAGCCAAAACGTAAATATACTTCCTGTTCGAGTGAATAACGAGTGTCCCTGAGATAACCGGTATAGCCGTAAATCATTTCCACCTGATCCCTGCCATAGATATTTATATCGTTTGGATTGTAACCGCCGAATATAAATAAGCCCATAAAACGGTCATGATAGCGTTGATAGGTCAGCGTAAAGGAATGAATCTTCGTCGGTTTTTCGATGCTGTCAAACTGGTTTATTCTATAATTTAAACTAAAGCGGCTCAGGTTCGTAGAAAAATTACCGGAATCCCTATTCAAGATAGCGGAAAGGTTTGTGTTATCCGTAATGGCATCGTATGCCGCATTCCCGCCAGCAGTTCCCTCTTCAAATTCAGTAGAAAACGCAGCACCAGTCTGGCCATTGGAATAATGCCCTGTTTCAAAAGCGGCCGTAACGAAATTGTTGTTCCTTGTACTTAGAATACGTTGCCAACCCATAAATATTTTATAACTTGGTGTTTTTACCGGTTTTGAATTTCCGTTGTATAGCCTCAACTGCGGCTGTATGCTCATGTAAATAGCATCTCCTGCTGTTATGGTATCTTTGCTCAAAGCTTCCCTAATATCATTATAAATACCGTAATAAACCACCGGTTTCGCATCGAAAACGATGTTCTCATAAGGATTATTGCCAATACCACCAGATAGATATGGACGTTTTGAAATAGGATAGTAATCCTTAAATCCACCGCTGCCACTATTGATCTGAGCGTGTGACAAAGAGGCTGTTAAGACTATAAAAAAGCCGAAAAGTATATTGCAAATAGTGCTTTTATTCAATATTATATTTGTTTCAAAGATTGATTTAGAAAGTAAACTTAGTTTAAAGCTTTAAAAGAGTTCCGCTATTTAACAAGCTTTACTTTTTAAATACAATTCTATCCTCAATATTATTAATATATATTTTTTCCATTGATAAAAAAACGCGCACATCAAATGCATGAAATTAAACAAACAATTTCCAAATTTTGAATTGGAAATTTTTCAAATAATTCGAATACGTACGGGCCGGGTTCACCCCTGCCCAATCCAAGGCCAAAATCATGATCAACGGAAAATCAATGAAGGGCAACCGCAAGGGATTGCCCCAACGGGGGATTGCCCCAACGAATTATTCTATTTCGAGAAAAGGGCAGCCGCTGAAAAGAAAACGCTCTCATTTAATGGGATAAATCAATCGAACGATTATCAAATATAGCATTGGATATTTTTCAAAACCTGCCCAACCATATTAAGGGTATAACCGTAGGGGCACGGGTTCACCCCTGCCCAAATCACGACCAACGCATTATTAATTATTAGAAACGAAATATCGAAGAAGGCCCAACG
>JBDNGW010000769.1:0-9367 GCA_041689735.1 Leeuwenhoekiella sp.
TATAATGCGAGATCTAAAATTATGTAGACAATTTTAGTTTTTGGGCATTAATTGATTCTCTAGGATTCATTAAAGTTATATTGGATAATAATCCTGAAAATTATAAAACCCCGCCTTTTAGCTGGGTTTTTTCAGTTTTGTATTTCTTGTGCTACTAGTGTTAAGTTATGTATAAGAAAAAAGCATTCCATTACTTTTGGCTTAACCGCAACTTTACAGAAAGATAGAAATTTTGGGTTAAACCACAAAATCCTAATGCAGTTATAAGCTGCTGGATCCAGTAATTATCTTGTATTTCGTTTTGTTCTTTTCTCCAGTTTTTTCAAATAGGTTCAATTGTACTCCTTCGTTCAAATCCCTGCTTGCAGTTGCTGAAGAAATATCTTTGAAAATATTCATATAGTCTTTTCTTGTAAATTCATTTCTATCTAAGGAGATAAAATATTCAAGTCTGTCATGCTCGTTTAGCGTTCGATTATTAAAATCCAGTAGCTTATTGATTGAGGAATCAATCACATTTAGCATATACTCAATAAACTTGGTCGATTTTCCCGATTTATCACTTTGGGACAGTGCTTGATACTATTTTTCTTGATCGTTACCAATCATGGTTTCAAAAGGCAAAAACTCGAAAATCGGATATTTTTTCATTAAAATCAGAGTTTGCCATAATCTTCCCATTCTTCCATTTCCGTCCAAAAATGGGTGGATAAATTCGATTTCATAATGAAATACACAACTTTTAATCAATTCAATTTCTTCTGAACTTTTCAAGTATTTAAAAAGGTCTTTCATCAAATAAGGAACATTCCCAAATGGCGGTGCTACATGTTCAATTTTAGAACCCTTTACAATTCCAACGCTTTGTTTTCTATATTTTCCGGCATCTTCCATGAGATTTTTTAGTAAATCCCGATGCGCTCTTAAAAATGATTCTTCCTTGTTGGGATTGTATTTATCTAAATTTTCATAAATTTCAATTGCATTCAAAACTTCGAGAATATCTTTTTTGGGTCCAATTACTCTTTTCTTTTCAAGTAATGCTGTTATCTGTTCTTCAGTCAAGCTATTCCCTTCAATTTTCAATGTTGAATGAATCGTTTTTATTCTATTCTGCTTGCGTAATTTAGGTAAAGGTTTATTTAAATAAGTTGCATTTATCTCCCCGATTTTTTCTGAAATAGAAGTTATTGCCCTTAAAATATCTGGGGTTATTTCGTACGGAGGATTCATTATGATAGTATCATTTGATAGTATCAAAGATACAAATCATAAATCGATGAATTCTGAGCGAAAACAAAATTTTTAATAGGGGACAACACACAAATAACACTACTTTCTATTCTTTATCCGCAGTTTTAATCTCTTCCGTTTCTGCTTCACTATTTGATGCAACTTCAGATTGCGTTTCTGGAACAGTGGTTTTTGCCACTATAGGTTCATTATTTTCCAGTTCTTCCACGTCAAAAGGTTTCCCCATATAAACCAGTTTACAACCTTCAAAGCTTTCTACCTCAAGTTGGCTAATGTCTGCCTTTAATATTTTAAGGTCATCTTCCGGTGTTTTAATGAAGATAGGAATGATATTATTATCCGCGCGGCTTATTTCGATAAGGCGCTTAAAGGTAGCCTCACTATCTATATCAATTTCCTGCATGGAAGGATAACTGCGCGCCACTTCGGTGAGATTAATAAAATCATCAGAAGGAGAAAAGAGCCCTTCACTCGGTGTAGAAAGACTGTCTGTCATTTCATCTGGGGTAATGAGTCGAAAACAGCCATTCTCTCCAAAATTATTCTTAAAACGATCCAAAGCATATTTATTAATATCTCCATTACCGGTCAATGCCATGAGATAGCCTACATCATTAAGTTCAATATTATTGATTAAGCTATCTGAATAGATACTCTCTTCAATAGCATCAAGGCCACGTTCTTGTGCCTTGGCGATATTGTTGGAATTACTGTCCACAAGGACTACGTGACGCCCATTTTTCATCAGATATTCTCCGATTATGCGAGACGCTTTTGAAGCACCGATGATCACGATACCATTAGAATTTTTAAGGAACACACCTACCAATTTTGCAAAAAGCCTTGCGGTGGTAGCATTGAGCAATACGGTACCCAGCACAATCATAAAGACCAGCGGGGTTATATATTCTGCATCGGTCACGCCCTCTCTGGCCAGTTTTAGGCCAAAAAGGGAAGCAATACCGGCAGCGACGATACCACGCGGCCCCACCCAGCTGATAAATATCTTTTCGTTGAACTTTAAGCCAGATCCCTTTGCACTTATGAACACGCCCACCGGCCGCAGTATAAAAACCACAATTGCAAAAAGTATGACGGCATTCCAGTTATAGACCAGAAACAGCTCGTTCATCTCAATATTTGCCGAAAGCAGGATAAAGAGAATGGAGATCAATAAAACGCTCAGCGATTCTTTAAAATAAAGCAATTCTTTAATGTTTGGCAATTGCATGTTACCCATGACCATTCCCATGACCACTACAGCAAGCAGGCCACTCTCGTGGGCAAAAAGATCGGATAGCACAAAAACACCCAGCACAGTGGCAAGGGTGAAAACGTTCAATAAATAATGTGGAATTACATTTCGCTTTATGGCAAAAGCAAGTGCATGTGCAAATGTAAAACCGAAGGTAAAACCAAAAAGAACGATTTTAGCAAACTCTTCCAGTGCCACGAGCGTAAATTCGCTGCCAGCACCCACGCTGATAAATTCAAATACCAAAACCGCTACCAGCGCACCAATGGGATCGATCAATATCCCCTCCCATTTTAAAACGGCCGAAACATCCTTTCTAAGTGGAATATTACGTAAAATAGGAGTAATGACCGTTGGGCCGGTCACTATGATAAGCGCAGAGAACAGAAAAGCAATACGAAGATCAAGGTCAAATATATAATACGCGGCTGCCCCAGCGCCAAAGAAAGTTACCACGGAACCTATACTTATAAGTTTTGTGATAACGGGCCCCACGTTTTTGATTTCGCCCAGACGTAGCGTTAACCCTCCCTCAAAGAGAATGATCCCAATGGCGAGGGATACAAAGTTAAAAAGCCGTTCCCCGGGAAAAATACCAAGACCTGTGTCTGCGTCCCAGATAGGTTCAATCCATTTTCCACCGTCAGGGCTCAATAATGTAGATATGGGACCCACAAAAAGCCCTATTAAGATCAGGGGAAGGATCGCGGGGATTTTAAATTTCCAGGCTACCCACTGCGCCAAAATTCCCAATATTATTATTCCAGCTAGTTCTAGCATATGCTCAAATTTGTGCTATTATACGATTTTTGAATTAAAAAAGAGGTAAAGCTACTGATTTGGTTGTTAAATATAGCTTAATATTATGACATATAAAATCCATCTTGAATGCCTTTTGTATTTTGCACGACTTGATCAAAACCTATGGAATTACACGCTGTGGAAGCTGGAAACTTTAAATTAGATGGTGGAGGGATGTTTGGCGTAGTGCCAAAATCTTTGTGGTCGCGCACAAACCCGGCCGATGAAAACAATATGATTGATATCGCAGCCCGCTGCCTGCTCATTGAAGACGGGAAGCGGCTCATTCTCATAGATACGGGAATGGGCGATAAGCAGAACGATAAATTTTTCTCCTATTATTACCCGTGGGGCGATGACACTCTGGAGCGTTCCCTCAAGGCCAAGGGATTTCATCCCGATGAAATTACAGACGTTTTTTTGACACACCTCCATTTTGATCACTGCGGTGGTTGCATCATTTATGATAAAAACGGAAAGTCGTTACGGCCTGCATTTAAAAACGCGACCTACTGGAGCAATAAAGATCATTGGCAATGGGCCACACAGCCCAATGCCCGCGAAAAAGCTTCCTTTTTAAAAGAAAATATCCTTCCCATTGAAGAAAGTGGCCAACTCCAGTTTATTGAAAAAGGTACAAAAGACTATTCTTTTTCAAAGGAAATGGATTTCGGCATTCTGTTTGTAGACGGTCATACCGATAAGCAAATGATACCCCACATCACGTATAAGGATAAAACCATTGTTTTTGCGGCAGATCTGATGCCAACCGCAGGTCATTTACCATTGCCTTATGTCATGGGTTTTGATACGCGTCCTTTGTTGACTCTTGGTGAGAAAGAAAAATTTCTGAACAAAGCAGCTGATAATAATTTTTACCTGTGGCTGGAACACGATGCCCATAATCCACTTATTACCGTAAAGCATACTGAAAAAGGCGTTCGGTTGAACGAGCGTTTTGCAATTGAAGATTTTTTTGATTTATAAACTAAATACCTTGCCATTGGGCAAATAATTCTTGATTACATGAAAAAAATGATATTAGCGGCCCTTGGTGCCGTGCTATTTTTAAATGCTTGCGATACGCCGGCAAAACTGATTTCGATACCGGTAGAAAATGTAGATAATAACCCGCTTAAGGTCGCTCCGCTCAATGAGGAGACCGAAAAGGCCTGGAGCTCAAAAGACCTTGTTAAAGATACCATACCAGGGATGAGCGTGGAACTTGCTTATAATGAGTTTGTAAAAAGCGATGGAGTGCCCGTAATTGTTGGCGTGGTAGATAGTGGCGTAGATGTAGATCATGAGGATCTTAAAAACAAGATCTGGACCAATGCAAAAGAAATCCCCAATAACAATAAGGACGATGACAATAACGGCTATGTAGATGACATTCATGGCTGGAATTTTCTGGGCGATGTGGTTGATGAACAGTTGGAATTCAGTCGAATCATTCAGAAATATGAGCCCATGTACAAAGGCAAAAACCTTTCTGAAATTCCGAAAAAAGAGCAGGAAACCTTTGAAATGTACCAAAGTGCCAGAGCCGAATATGATAAGCAATACAACAAACTCATAGAACAAATAGAACAATACGATCAGATCGTTGAGGTGGTAAAAACAGCGCATGCAGATGTGAGCAAAAAGCTGGGCAAAGCCGATTATACCGCCGAAGATCTTGAAAAAATGGATGCCAGCACGCCAGACGCACAGCGTAACAAGGCCATATTGACCCAGATGTTAAGTTATGAGCCCACAATTCCAAAATTTCTAGAAATGATCAACGAAGGGCTTGTAGGTATGAACAAGCGTTTGGATACTAACTTTAACCTGAAAGCAGACTATCGCAAAGTATTAGGCGACAATCCTGACAATATTAAAGACGATCAATACGGAAACAATAATGTAATGGGCCCTGATGCAGAAGGCGCTTTGCACGGTACGCATGTTGCCGGGATCATCGCTGCCCAGCGTGACAATAATGTAGGGATGAACGGCGTGGCAAATGATAACATTAAAATCATGGTAGTACGCGCGGTTCCCGATGGTGATGAGCGTGATAAAGATATTGCCCTTGCTTTTCGCTATGCGGTAGATAATGGTGCAAAAGTGATCAATACCAGCTTTGGAAAGTATTTCTCCACAAATCCAGAATGGGTTTATGACGCCATTAAATACGCTGCAAAACATGATGTCCTAATCGTAAATGCGGCCGGTAATGACGCAGTAGATCTAGATGCTGGAAAAGGCATTTATCCCAATGACCAACTCAATAATATGGAAGAATTTGCCGATAACTTTATCACTGTGGGCGCGCTTAATGAAACCTACGGCGGCGAGCTTGTTGCTTCTTTTTCTAATTATGGGACGTCTAACGTAGATGTTTTTGCCCCGGGTGTACGTATTTATTCCACTGTGCCAGAAAATAAATATGAGTTCTTGCAAGGCACTTCTATGGCTGCTCCAGAAGTTTCCGGTGTGGCGGCGATGCTGCGTTCGTACTATCCACAATTTTCTGCAGCGCAAATCAAACAGATTCTTATGCAGAGCGGCGTGACCACCAATACTGTTGTAGTCGTGGGCGGCGATCCTGAAACCACCAAGAAGTTCAGCGAACTCTCAAAATCGGGCAAAATGGTAAATATGTACAATGCTTTTAAAATGGCAGAACTTTCAACACAAAACAGTAGTTTATGAGAAATCCCTTAAGTCTTTTATTTGTTTTAAGTCTTTTATTTGTTTTCGCTTCCGCGGAAGCGAAAAATACCTCGTACTGGCAGCAGCACGTAGATTACACGATGGACGTTAAAATGAACGTGGAGGATTATAACTATACCGGTACTCAAAAACTGGTTTATACCAATAATTCGCCAGATACGCTCGATCAGGTTTTTTATCACCTGTATTTTAATGCATTCCAGCCTGGCAGCGAGATGGATGTGCGTTCACGCACGATACAAGATCCCGATGGCCGTGTAAAGGACCGTATATCAAAATTGAGGGATAGTGAGATAGGTTTTCTGAAAGTAAACACGCTTACCCAAGATGGGCAGAAATTGCAATATGATGTTGCCGGTACCATTCTTGAAGTTAAACTTTCAAAACCCATTCTACCAGGTGAAAGCACCACTTTTGATATGGATTTTGACGGGCAGGTTCCTGTACAGATACGCCGCAGCGGCCGTAATAATGCGGATGGCGTTGCACTGTCCATGACCCAATGGTACCCAAAACTGGCCGAATATGATGTTAACGGTTGGCATGCAGATCCCTATATAGCTCGCGAATTTTATGGCGTTTGGGGCGATTTTGACGTAAAAATCACCATTGATGCCGCCTACACCATTGGCGGAACGGGTTATTTACAGAATCCCGACGAGATAGGCCATGGTTATGGCGATACTAAAAAAATGTCCAAAAAGAACAAAAAGGGTGAACTGACCTGGCATTTTAAGGCACCGCGCGTACATGATTTTGCCTGGGCGGCAGATCCTGAATATGTTCATGATGTGATAGATGGAGAAAACGGTGTAAAACTGCACTTTTTCTACAAAGACAAGCCAGAAATCGCCGAAAATTGGAAAAAATTACAACCAAAAACGGCAGAACTTTTGGCCTATTATGACAAGCACATTGGCCAGTATCCCTACAAGCAATATTCGGTGATACAAGGTGGCGATGGCGGTATGGAATATGGCATGTGCACGCTTATCACGGGTGGCCGAAAATTCGGTAGCCTTGTGGGTGTGACCGCACATGAATTTGCCCATAGTTGGTTTCAATTTGTGCTGGCAACCAATGAAACCAAAAATGAATGGATGGACGAGGGTTTTACCAGCTATATTTCCACAGAGGCCATGAATGAGATCATGGATGAGAAAAAGCCCAATCCACAGACAGGCAGTTATGCTTCATATATTCGTCTTGCAAACAGCGGTATTGAGCAACCACAGACCACAAATGCTGACCGTTACGCGCGCAATGCAGCTTATGGAGCATCAGCGTATTCTAAGGGTGCGGTATTTTTGGCACAACTGGGTTATGTTATAGGAAAAGAGAATCTGGACAAAACGATTCTTAAGTATTTTCATGATTTTAAGTTCAAACATCCCAATCCGGAAAATGTAATTCGTGTTGCCGAAAGGGTTTCGGGTATGCAACTGGACTGGTATCTGACCGACTGGACGCAGACCACAAATACGATTGATTATGCCATAAAAGAGGTAAAAGATGCCGGCGATGGAAAAACCGAAATAACACTAGAGCGAAAAGGTCTTATGCCCATGCCTATAGATCTTTATACTACAACAAAAGACAGCACGCAGCATAGTTATTACATCCCGTTGCGCATGATGCGCGCCGAAAAACCAAACCCTTTTCCAAATATTGAACGTACTCAAGAGGAAGACTGGCCCTGGTCAATGCCAACGTATACGTTTACAATTGATGTAAATTATGCCGATCTACAGGAAATCATGATAGATGCAGAACAGCACATGGCAGATGTGGATAGGGATGATAATGGTTGGTCCCCCTCCCGACCTCCCCGAAGGGGAGGAGACAGAGCGTGAAGATCGTTGATGGAAGGATTTTCTGTTGACTGGAAGTTGGGGATAAACTTACTAGGATGCTAGTCGGTTGATATTTAGTCTCATTTATTGAGTAAAATAAATTCATTAGAAGCCTGAAATGTTTAGCATTTTGGGCTTTTTTTGTGTTGAAAAATGGGTGGATTTGACTTTTTGAGCATTTTTCGACCTAAATCATTAAGAAAATGATTTATTACAGGATAGTTTTCAGTACGAGATTGTGATGAAAATGATCTCTTTTCAATCGAATTTTCGGTTAAAAACGCCAATACTTTTTTACTTGCTTACCTTTACGGCATTAAATTCCGCCGAAGGCACAAAATCATGAGCGAACATTTTCCGAAGGTCGAAAAACTCAAGCGAGATAAAATAATAGAGCAGCTTTTTAAAAGTGGGAGCACTGTAAAGGCTTTTCCGTTGATTTTGGTTTATTCCAAGGTTCCGCTTTTGGAAAATGTGGCGATACAAGCCGGTTTTTCGGTTCCAAAACGCAATTTTAAGTTGGCTGTGCACCGTAACCGCCTTAAACGCTTAATGCGCGAAAGCTACCGGAAAAACAAAACGCAATTTAAAGTTGGAGAAGAAACTTATGCGTTTATGTTTATTTATGTGGGGAAGGAAATGCTGGGTCAAGAGGAAGTAAACCGGTTATTTGGGAAGGTTATTGTGAAATTTAATGGGAAAATAAGGAATAATGAAGATAATGTAATGCGTGAAAATGACGTATAGCAATTAGTTGTAAAACATTTATGAAACAACCAGCAAACCAAGACCAGCATAAAGTTCCACAAGTCTATTTAAAGCAGTTCGGATATTTATTTGGTAAACAACTTAAAGTTTCAGTGCTGAAAGTTGGAGAGAAGTATACTCGCCAAAAAAGCATCGAAAGTTTTTTGGCAGAAACGAACGTGTTTGATATAGAAAGTGAAATTCCAGAAATTGAGAGGTTATTTGAACAATTGAACTGTGACATTGAAACTGAATATTTAAGCATAATTTCAGATTTGGAAAATGATGGAGAGTTAAGTGATAAATCTTACGCCGTTTTACTTCAGCTAATTCCAAATTTTATTGCTCGTAGCGACAGTTGGCGTTCGCTTGTATATTATTTTTTGAACTCTGATATTAAAACAAATTTTCTGAAAATAATTTGCATACACAGAGCAAAAAGTTTTGAAGATTTAGAAAACAAAGATTTTTATAAAGTGATGGTCGAAAATCCGGTTGATGAAATTATTAATCGAGCATTATTATTTTTTACCGAACATTTAATGAGAAGACTTGGACATTATAAGATTGTAATACTTCAATCACAAGATGGCAAACCTTGGTTCACATCTGACAATCCAGTTCTTGTGGAAAATCGAACCGCCAAGTTTGAAATTATGACAAAAGATAGTGAAGTATATTTTCCATTAAACCCAAAATACCTTGCTTATCTTCATTTTAAAGATTCAGACGATAAGGA
>JBDNGW010000770.1:0-4899 GCA_041689735.1 Leeuwenhoekiella sp.
AAAATCCGTGCAAAAATCGGCTACAATATTAACAGATGGATACAAAGGATACAACAAAGTAACCGGTCAAAAAGTAGTGATCGATTAAAATTAAAAACAAAAAATCATAGCCTATGACATAAGCTTACAAGTAAAAAAACCGGAAAAGGGTCTCAAGCATTTCCCGGTTTGAACATTGTGAATTAAATACTCTTTTAAAAACATTTAATCTTTTCAAAGTTATGAAAAAAACGCTTAATTATGGATTAACGGGCAGGCAAAGCCTTAAAATAAACCTGAAAATGAAACTTACCACTCTTCTTCTCCTAGTTTCATTATTTCAGGTTCAAGCAAATACAAATTTCGAAATAAGCTTAGACTTCGACAATGCAAGTATCAAGCAGATATTTAATAAGATAGAAGTAGTTTCCGAGTTCCGGTTTTTGTACGAAACCGACTCGATAGATCTTGAGCGTAAATTATCCTTAAAGATCACTAAGAAAAAAATATCTGACGTCCTGGCTCTACTATTCAAAGGAACCGTTGTGAATTATAAAATTCAGGGCCGACAAATTATCCTGACAAAGCAGGAAGTCATTGAATCTTCATCGGGGGTCGATTTTCCTAATAAAGCTGATGACAGTAATACCATCCTACAACAGCAGGTGACAGGAATTGTAATGGATAGAAATGGCACTCCCCTGCCTGGAGCAAATATCCTGGAAAAAGGTACCGCGAATGGGGTTACAACTGATTTTGACGGTAATTTCTCCATCGAAGTTGTCGACGGTGCCATTTTGGTGATATCTTATATCGGGTTTGCCACCAGGGAAATTACAGTGAACGGTCAATCGAACATCTCGGTGAACTTGGAGGAAGATGCAGCGGGTCTTGACGAAGTGGTCGTCGTAGGATATGGTACCCAAACTAAAAAAGATTTGACCGGTTCGGTAAGCGTGGTCGATGGCGAGGAAATTTCATCACGTAGTACAACCAATGTATCGAATGCACTTCAAGGGTCGGTTGCAGGGGTTAGTATTAGCCGAAATAGTTCTGCACCGGGATCCAGTAATGATATTCGAATTAGGGGTGTTACTACGCTACAAGGTGCGAGTTCGCCTTTGATTTTGGTAGATAATGTGCCTGTGGGCAGCATTGACGATGTCAACCCCGATCAGGTAGCAAGCATATCTATTTTAAAAGATGGTGCGGCAGCCTCCATATATGGCTCAAGAGGTGCTGCAGGGGTAATCATTATCACAACCAAAAGAGCAAAAACAGGGGTGTTTAGTGTAGGTTATAGTGGGGAATACATTATTAATACTCCTACCGAACTAAGAGGTACCGTAGGTGCCGTTCGCTATATGCAGATGAACAATGAAAAGTCTTGGAACGATAACGGAAATAACGATAGTCAATTCCCTACATGGTCCGAAGATTTGATAACCAATTATACTTCTTTGAATGCCGAAAATCCAGATCAGTTTCCGGATACCGATTGGAGAAGTTTAATTCTAAAAAAATCATCGACAGGTTATCGTCATAACATTACTTTAAGTGGTGGGTCCGAAAAAGTAAAGACAAATGTAAGTCTTGGTTACGAATATCAAGATGCTCTTTACGATCACCGTGATTGGAAAAGATATACGGCCAGGGTAAATAACGACATCAAAATTTCCGATAAGTTTGGTGGTAATGTCGACTTTGCGTTAAAGGTCACTAAAGACGACCAACCTATACTAGATCCTACATCAAGGGCTATTCAATCCGCACCTGTATATGCCGGTCTATGGCAAGATGGTAGGATTGCAGAGGGTAAATCGGGTGACAATGCCTATGGGGGCTTACAGAAGGGTGGCTTTCAGTCAAGTGACACTTATCTTTTTTACGGGATGGCAAGTATATACTATAAACCTTTTGAAGCCCTAAAGATTTCTTTGAATTTAGCACCTAATTTTGAATTCAATAAATATAAGCGTTTCAACAAATCGATTCCTTTCTGGGACGCAGATGATCCCAATCTACTAGCGGAGCCCAATTATATTTCTTTCCACAACATCACCGAAACCAATTTGATCGAGCGAAGAACCAACGACAACACTCTTACCACACAAGCCCTTATCAATTATGACGAATCGTTCGGCAGCCACAATATAAGTGGCTTAGGGGGCTATGAAGAGTTTTCGGCCAAATTCGAAACACTCGGGGTTCGTGGCAACGAGTTTTTGAGCAATGATTTTCCATTTTTGAATCAGGCACCTATAGATAGAGTATTTGAAAATGGAACTAGTTTTTCTGAAAATGCCTATTCTTCTTATTTCGGTCGGTTGGCCTATAATTTTAAAAATACTTATTATCTACAAGGTACGATTAGAGGTGATGGTTCTTCCAGATTCGGCAGTAACTATCGATGGGGTACTTTTCCTTCGGTATCCGCGGGTTGGGTAATGTCCAACGAAAATTTTATGGAGGCTCTCCACCCTGCTGTTTCATTCTTAAAATTACGGGCCTCTTATGGCAGTTTGGGCAATGACCGGTTGGGCAACTATCTTTATCTCTCCGTTTTGCAGTTTAGTAACGCTCTTATTGCCAACGGCTCGGATGTTCAGGCAGTACGAGCTGCAGCCCAGCGTTTTCTGTCCATCGAAGATGTCACTTGGGAAACCACCACTTCTTCGAACCTTGGTATCGATCTAAATATGTTTAATAACCAATTGTCGTTGACCGCTGATTATTTCGAAAAGAAAACCACCGATATGCTTTTGGATCTCAGCATTCCCTCCTTAAGTGGATATGATGACCCTACGGTCAACGTTGGAAGTATGAATACCGATGGATGGGAACTAGCTCTTTCTTGGCGAGATCAAATTGGGGATTTCAAATACTCCACATCTGTTAATTTTTTTGATTCAAAATCCGTCATAGGTGATATTAGGGGGAAACGCATTTTCGATTTCGGTGATCGGCTGATTTCTAAAGAGGGAAGTGAGTTCAGGTCATGGTACGGTTATCAGTCAGATGGGATCTTCCAAACTCAGGCGGAAGTTGATGCTTCTGCGGTCACGAGCAATGCCGTTGGTCCAGGAGATATAAAATATAAGGACTTAAGTGGTCCAGATGATGTACCGGATGGTATAATAAACGAACTTGATAGAACAGTTTTAGGGGGTTCATTACCAAGATACCAGTACGGGGGCAATATCAATTTGGAATACAAAAAATTTAATTTTGGGATTACCTTTCAAGGCGTAGGCAAGCAAAACTTTTATATTTCGCAGAATTTTATACGTCCGTTTAAGGAAAGTTGGTTATCGCCTTCAACAGTGTATGCCAATAACTATTGGAGCACGTACAATACCCCAGAACAGAATCAAAATGCAAGGTATCCGAGACTAACCGAAAATGCTTCGGGAAATAATTATTCCTTTTCCGATCATTGGTTGGTCAACGGGGCATACTTGAGGGTAAAAAATCTCACTTTTGGCTATACCTTGCCTTCCGAAGTCTTTGGCGATACGGGGTTTTCAAAATTGCGGGTCTACGTATCTGGCAATGACCTTTTTACATTCGACGACCTTATAGAAGGGATTGATCCGGAACAAGGCGGTGGATATCTGATTACCAAGTCTTTTCTACTTGGGGTTAAAGCTAATTTTTAAACTAAGAACTATGAAAAATATACTATATAGAATAATTTTTGGTGTTGTGATATTAACACCTGTAGTCTCCTGTACCGAATTGGACTTGGTACAAGAAGACGCGGCGAGTTCCGAAACTTGGTACCAAAGCAACGACCAATTCAGGCAATCTTTAAATGAAGGATACCGGGAAGTTTTTTGGCCTTCCGATGAATCGGCCAACGGGTGGACCGACGATTGGCAGAGAAGGGATGCCCTGAACGATATTAAGGCAGGCACCGTTTCTTCAGAATACGGTCCGGCCACAACAAACTGGGCCAATATGTATAAAGTGATAACAAGAATGTTGGTGGTTTTGGAACAGATTGAAAACCAGACCGGTGTACTTTCCGAAGAGGAAGTAAGGTTGTTCCGGGCAGAGGCCAATTTTTTAAGGGCATCGTATTGGTCATATCTGATATCCCACTACGGTGACGTTCCGTTTTATGAGAAAGAGCTAAGTATTGAAGAGTCCATTGAAGTGGCCCGTACCGATAAAAATGAAATCCTTCAAAAGATTTATGAATACTATGATGATGCAGCTTTGAGCCTGCCCATATCACGTGATGGCCTTAAATATGCCACAAAAGGAGCGGCATATGCTATGAAGGCAAGAATCGCGTTATATATGGGAGACCATGCCGTATCGGCAGAAGCTGCGCAGGATTGCATGGATTTGGGGGCCTATGAGCTCTATCCGAATTTTGCGGAACTCTTCGAATCCACCACTAAAAATTCAGTAGAGACTATCTTTCACATTCCAAGAAGCGATGCACTCGATGTTATAAGGGGTGACAATGTAAGGGACTATTTGCCGCGTAATCATGGCGGTTGGGGCGCTAGACAGCCGACGTGGGAACTATTGGCAGCCTTTGAATGTACCGACGGGCTTCCCATAGATGAATCGCCATTGTTCGACCCACAAAATCCGTTCAAGAATCGGGATCCCAGATGTAACATGACCATAGTGCCTTTCGGATCTCTGGAAGATGGAGACGGTAAGACCCCTGCTGACGGATCCAACTTTATGAACATTGAATACACCCCCCATCCCGAAAAGAAAGAGGTGTTGAATTTTGCCACAAATGAACTTATTAAAAATAATGGTAACTATTCAGGCTTCAATATGGCGATAGTTTTAAAGGCATCCAATATGTTCTGGCCATTTTTGATACAGGTATCGGTTACCGAACGTATTACAGCATAGATCTGTGCTCCGTTTTCAGTTTTGAACTGACCGGAT
>JBDNGW010000771.1:0-1415 GCA_041689735.1 Leeuwenhoekiella sp.
GTTTTGAGTTGGTAAAACTGCCTGTTTCCTTCCTGTGCAGAAATTGTATGCACGGCAAGACACAACATCAAAAGAAGGGATGTTCGTAATATTTTCAAATAGCTCATAGTGTGATTTTTTTTGTGGACGTTAATGTAATTATAATTGCCGGTTTTACGTGCTTTCAGTTGATTAAATTTCAAAAAAAGGACAATATGAAAGCGATACAGATAAAGAAAGGCGGTGGACCGGAAGTTTTAGAGTTGGTAGACATTGCAGGTAAAAGCCCACCGGAAGATGAAGTGGTGATCAGCGTAAAAGCGGCCGGCATCAACCGCAGCGATATTATGACGCGCCAGAACCCCGATACGTATGGCGGTGGCGGCAAGATCATTCCCGGTCTGGAAGTTGCCGGGATTATCAAAGAAGTGCGCAGCAAAGTAACCGGCAGCAAAGTAGGGGACACCGTCTGCGCGCTCCTTACCAGTGGCGGCTATGCCGAAGAAGTCGTGGTAAATGAAAAACTCACGCTGCCCGTTCCCAAAGATTTCAGCTTTACCGAAGCCGCCTCGCTGCCCGAAGTTGTATTTACGGTCTGGTTTAATGTTTTCCAACAGGCAAAATTGAAAAAAGGCGAAAAATTACTCATTCATGGCGGCACCAGCGGTATTGGGATCATGGGCCTGCAAATGGCAAAAGCCTTGGGAATGCCAACATATTCTACCGCGGGAAACGATGAAAAAGTAAAGTTTTTAACCGATATGGGGGTAGATCATGCCATTAATTATAAAAAGAAGGATTTTGCCGAAGTTTTTAAAGATGAAAAAATAGACGTTATTCTGGATATGGTAGGCGGCGATTACACTCAGAAAAATCTCGATATTTTGGCCGAAAACGGCCGTTTATGCTATATAAATGGCATGAACGGACTAAAACCAGAAATCAATCTCTGGACGATCATGTCAAAAAATCTGGCCCTTGCTGGATAACAAAACCATAAAGCCGGTAATTCATAAAACCTTCCCCTTAGAAAATGCCGCAGACGCGCACCTACTTATGGAAAGCAGCGATCATATTGGGAAGATTGTGCTTGTAATAGGCTAGAGGCGCAATGTCACTTCGAGTTTTTTTAATTGAAGCGATAGCGGAAACTAAAAAAGTATCGAGAAGCGTTGTTTGCCAAAATTGCCTTTGAAAAAACATAAGCGACAGGAAAGGTTCTCGACCTGCCTAGGCGGCAGTCAGGTACACGCTCCTACCGTCGCGCACTCGAACTGACAGTAGTTTTCCAAAACGTCACTTCGATTTCTATGACAATTCCAAGCGGTTTTTATAATAATTTTGATTTTTAATCAGCGCCATCGCAATATGGATCAGTTTGTTCCTGACCGCATTGAGAACGCTCATTTTGTTTTTGCCCTCGCCCACCTTTCGCA
>JBDNGW010000772.1:0-3383 GCA_041689735.1 Leeuwenhoekiella sp.
AAATCCGATTATTCCCTTTAGGGCCGGGGAAAAAATGATCTGATTTTCGGCATTTTGTTCTTGCTCCGTCCCTAAAGGGATCCAAAACACCTAAAATCGGATATTTCAACCATAATAGCCATTCTAAACTAGAGCCATTGTTTATTAAAAATTCCATCGTTTTATACCATTTACCAGTACCGTTGAATCACCTCTACCGTTTCGTGATATTTATCATCTGTGTCTTCATATTATTTTTTTAATTTTCATAATCTTGTCTTAAGCACTTTAATATCCTCTTTGTAGGCCGAATCATTGTATAAGTTGTTCTTTTCGTTTTGATTTTTTTCTGTATCTGGTTTTGGTTTGACGTTAGCTTTGAGTAGGACACTAAGAAGAATGCCCAGAAATGGTAGGACTAAATTTTCATTGGTTAAACTAAGTCTTCCAAAAAAAAATGAGGGTATGATTTTACTACTGTAGTTAGATTTCTTGAATATCCGATTCATTATAATAGTAGCTTTAATGATTCAGCAAAAACTCCATTGATATCTGATTAAAACGCGACAAATCTTCCCAATGATGAACGTGTCCTCCTTTCGGAAACGATACATACTTGGAATTCTTGATACCATCATGAAGAACTTGTGAAAAAGCAGGTGGCGTAAAAATATCCATGTCGCCTACTGTAATTAAAGTAGGTGCTTTTATATCCGATAACCTAGACTGTGAGTCGTGGCGGATGCATGCATCTAGCTGCCCTTCAAAACCTTCTCTCGATTGTGGATTTGAATGTAAAACAGTAGCCATCTGACCGTCTTTTAAATCACTCAATCCTTTATCGTAAAAAGGTGGTGCATATATCCAGAGTTGTAGTAGCTCCATAAACTCTTCTGGTTTACTGGTAACCCGTAACTTTTTTAAATTTTCATAAACCGTAGTGGCATAATTATTAAATTTTGGCCAAGTACTTACAAGTAACAGGCATCTGACTTTATCCGGATAATTCAGAGCTAATTCCTGGGCTATAGCGCCTCCCATGGAAATACCAGCAACTCGAGCGTTTTGTATTCCAGCATGATTCATAACCGCCACGGTATCATTCGCCATCATTTTGGTAGAGTACGAACCTTTTGGTTGATCAGATTTACCGACCCCACGGTTATCGATTAGGATACACTTAAAATGTTTCTCATACTCAACAACATGTTTTTCCCAGACATTTCCGTCGGCACCGAAGCCCATTAGTAAAACAAGAGGCTCCCCCTCCCCTCTTATTTGATAAACAATCTTTGTTTCATCGGAATTAGTGTGGTAAGTCATATTTTTAAAATTAATTGGATATTTAACAAATAGAAATACTCTCTTTTCTGCACAGGAAGAAATCAAACAATGATATAGCAGAGTATGCGGGGTTTTCGTTAAAAAAGGCCTGAAAGTCCTTCATCTAAGGGTCAGTCATTGGAAGTACTTTGCGAACTACCCTTAAAATTTAGATTTATCCGCATTGCTAAAGTACTACAGTTAAATGTTATGGCATTAACCTTGGACAGAGAGAAGTAAATATTTTGATTCAACTGTGACCCGAAAAGCCGTTTCATTCAATTGACCTAAAATCTTCCAATTTTATTTTGTTGGCATACATGGATTTAAATTTTATTTACTCTTACAATATACTAATTAAATGTTAGAAAGTAAATATTCACTACTTTTTCTTAGGAAACACTCTAATAAACACATAGAAGCCGAAGGTATTGTGAGATTTCTAAAACTGTTATTCAAACCGAAGTACCTTACTGATTACCAAAGATAAAGCTCCAGTTATGGTAGCGTCTCTACCAAACGAAGATGGTAATATTATAGGAAGGTCGTCCACCTCTTCGAGTCTATTTTTTTCTACACTCTTCTTCAAGCTATCAAAAAAAATATTTCCACTTCTAATCAACCCTCCGGCTATGACAATGACTTCGGGATCAAAGAGTTTGATTAGGACATCTAGGCCTATACCCCAGTAGCCCATCGCCTCATCAAATATTTCGAGAGCCAAAGAATCGCCTTTTTTTGCGCAATCAATTACTGTTTTAGCTGTTATCGCCTCTAAATCCCCCTTTACCTTTACCACTATTTCGCTGTGCTTTGACTGATTTTGCAATTTCCGTTTGGCCGCCTCGGCAATTCCATAACCAGAGGCGAGGGATTCGAAACTACCCCGAATACTACCTTTTCCAACATATTCGCTTTCACTATCTACGACTAAATGACCCAATTCTCCCGCAAAGCCCCTACTACCAGAATAAGGCTTACCATTAATTATAACACCAGCTCCAATACCAAAACCCGCATTGACACAAATAAAATTTGTATGTTTCTTTCCTACTCCATATACTAGTTCTCCCAAAGCAGTAACCCTGTTAACGTTATCACAAAAAATTGGCAGTTTTATATGCTTACCCAATTCGCTTTTTATATTGACTTTTCGCCAATTGAATACTGGAGAAAACTCCACCATTCCACTTTCCGCCTTTATGAAGCCAGCAATTGCAAGACCTATACCCAAAACTTTTTCTTCACCTATTTTGGAACGAAATATCAGTTTTTCGATGAGTTTTACAACTTGTAGGGATATTTTCTCAAAGCCTCCTTCCAAATCGGTAGGCGTTTCGATTTCTGTGATGAACCTCCCATCCAAATCTGAAATGGCTCCCCTAATACTTGTTGATCCCAAATCAACACCAATAACATAATCATGACTACCGTCAAATTTTAATAACTTTGGTGGTCGCCCACCTGTTGAGTTACCGTCACCGACCATTACTACCAAATTATCATTAATTAGACCCTCCACTATGCGGGTTACCGTTGGTGCACTTAGGATCTGTTAAGAAATAAAGTGACTGAATTATAGGTAGTTATTTTGTTTGACCACAAGGCGAAAAACGCAGGCATAGCCGTAGCTATGATGAGTATTTTCAACGCAGTAGGCAAGCAAAAGAACACGTAGCAACGGGCAGGTTATTTCTATACAGATCCTTAACTCAATCCGTTTTACGATATCGGCACGAGAAATCTGCTTTGATTCCCTAATTAGCTTCAAAACCTCTATTTTATTTAATCTGTTTACATACGAAGCGTCTTTTCCTTTATTGTTTTTACCCATCTTTGGAAATTTGGTTAATTTTTGCGAAGATAGATTAATTAGGCTCTAGTTTAGAATGGCTATTATGGTTGAAATATCCGATTTTAGGTGTTTTGGATCCCTTTATGGACGGAGCAAGAACAAAATGCCGAAAATCAGATCATTTTTTCCCCGACCCTAAAGGGAATAATCGGATTTTCTACGTTTGAACCAACTTGAAACATTCATGATTTCAATTTTAACAATAATAGCAACGCTACATTAAACT
>JBDNGW010000773.1:0-2318 GCA_041689735.1 Leeuwenhoekiella sp.
CTAGGGCGATATAACCCTTTGCCCCGCCGCTTAGTGCGCGCGTTAAAAATGCAAAGTCTACAGCTGTATAAGAAACACCACCATCATTACTTGCAAAATAGGTATTTGGCCGTATCGTGGCATCTGGATCATAGCCTTGGGGAAAAGGGATACCATCTGGATATTTATATACAATCCAAAAAGATTCACCAGCAGAAAAAGTTTGAGACTCTTCAAGCACATCAGCTACCACAATACCATCTGGACTGGCTTGGCTAATAGTCTGAGTTGATAAGAGCTCACCGTCGTTGGGGCTAGTGTCGCCACCACGGTACACTTCAAGAATGATAGTAGGACTTGTGACGGATTCTGTTCTATAGGCATTTCTTACAGCGGATAACGTAAAATCGCTTTCTGTAACAAATTTCATGGCAGAAGTCAAAGGAGCTGTATCAAAACCAACAAAATCCTGAGGGAAATCTATTCCAGAATCATAAAAAATGGAATCTGAATAGGTAGCTGCATCCTGCTGGACGTTATTGTGAATTTGAATGTTCTCGTAATCGCTAGCTATCTTTAAGGATAGTTTTTCAGTATTTCCCAGACCGTAGTTGGCCATATCCAAATCTTCGACCTTTATGGTATTTTCATCATTTAAAGGGCTGAAAATGGTAGAGCCAGGGGCGGCGGAAAAATCCAGTGGGCTTTCACCACTATTGGATACCGTAAAACTCGCTTGGGCCACAGCAGGATCATCGGTTATAACATTTACGGAAACGCTCAATGAATCGGGAGCCACTTCAATGGTAGGTGGTTGCAGCACGGTAAGTGCTACCGGCACCAAAATCTGAGGATCATCCACATCATTACTATTTACCGCTATGGAAGCTTCATAGGTACCTGGATTTAAAATTCTTCCATCAAATTTCACGTTCACCACGCTGGAAGTACCAAAAGGCACGGTACCGGCACTTGGGCTTACAGAAAGGAAGAACGCGGCCGGATCGCCATCGGTAATTTCAAAATTGTCCATATCAAAGGTAGAACCGGCCACTTCCATATTGGAAAGGATGACCACTTGCTCAATTTCAGGAGCAAATCCCTGACCTGAGAAAACCAATTCATTATCAAAATAGACCGCAAAGGAAGAATCCACCTTATCAACCACGATTCGGAGGTCAAAATAACCTTCGGGCGTGGTGACCTCAAGGGGGATAAAATCATCTGGGGTGAGCACATCGATACTACGGTCTGGATTAAAGCGCAAACGCGTGTTAACAGATGATGACGTATTTGATTGCGGGATAACCTCCCAGGTCACACCCTCTCCCTGAATATTTACGGTTGCCGAGGCCACCATAAATGACTCATCGCCTGGAGTAATGGTAGGGGAGATCGCGAGCACACTTCCCGCTCTTGTACCACCCAGACCATCGGAAACGCCTCTAAAATGCTGGTCTCCATCGGCTGCATTTTCATTGGCAATTACCCAGTTTCCTAAATATTGGGTTGTCCAGCCCAGTTGACTATTAAGATCACCGAGTGCAAATTCTTCAAAACCGGTTGCATATAGACTGGTGACCACTTTTTCAAAACTGCCGTTGTTACCCACCAACTGTTGTTTTCCGGTAATAGCTGCACTTTTATTATAATTAGTGGTTTTGAAACCGGTAGATGCGATGGCTTCTCTTGAAGTAGCAACCCTTGTATCGAACTCGGCCATGGTATCGTTCATGACCTCAATAGTATACGTAAGGTCATCATCCCCATTATTTTCAATAGTGAGTTCACGTGATACCACTTGAAATTGATCGATAGTTTCATCAAAAGCTTGTGGGCTTACGGTTATCTGAGGTGTTTCGGTACCGTCAAGTACCCGTACCGTTAGCGGAATGGAAATCTGAAATTCCGCGGAACCGCCATTTACAAAAATAGTATCATTACTCAAGTTTCGCACCTAATTTAAGCTGCTAATTTACCGTTATTTGCGAGATTTGGCGGATCGTTCAAAAAAGATAGGGAATCGCTGCAAAGCACTAATTTCCTTGCAATTGAGTTGATGTCCAGATTCTCGATCAATAGATCCAAAACCTCCAAAATATCCACGATTGCCAACAACAGCCTTTTATTTAGCTTATGTTCGAGGTAATCCTGTTTTATGTTCTTGAAGATACCTCCAATGGTCTGGTAGGCCCCCATCCTGTACTTCAGGCTTATCAATAGGTACCGTACCATTGTTATTGTTGTCTGGGCCACCTGCACGTCAAAATTTGTGGATTGGCACTTGCCCAGGCCCAACAACTGTTTGGCCTCTTTGAAGAACACCTCTATTGTCCACC
>JBDNGW010000774.1:0-4395 GCA_041689735.1 Leeuwenhoekiella sp.
GCATTTTCAATGAGCGATGTCAAAACGCTGTACAACAACGACCTAATGCTCAAAAGATTTTTATGCGTGTTCGCCATTGACCCGAACAGACCAAAAAACAAGGAAAAAATCCGGAAGCTTTTAACCTACGGTGCTAGGGCTGCCTAAAACTAAACGAAGTATTGTTTTGAAAGACAAGTTCAATATTTGCTATGACCAGTTCTGCTGCACGTTTCGCTTTTTCCTCATTAAGAAATTTAATTTCTAGCTGCGCAATTATTAATTCGGCTGCGCGTTTTGCTTTCTCTTCATTTTCTAAAGAAATACCACGAAGCGCAATAGCTAATTCTTGCTTAAGTTGAATGCGTTTATTGGTGTCAACATCTTTAATTGATCTTAAAAAGTCTTTCTGTAATTTATTTAAGTCCTCTCGAAGATCTATTTTGGGTTTGTTCTGTACGTTCATAATAATGTAGGTGAGTATATAAATACCTACTTGGAATTGATAAAAATAATCCATTTATGAATATGACCAACGATAAAATGCTCTTAAAGTTCGCTAATCGGCTCAGAAAGGTTGAGGATTAAAAATAGCACTTGGCCAGTCTGAAGATTGATGAGTATATTAATGTTTAAAATAGGACACAACCTATTTTTACTGAAGGAAGTTTTTTTGAGTTTCAGCAAGATATTATCACATAACGGAACGACAGCTAAGAATATCTTGTTTTACAACTTTTAGTTCTGGGGGGATGTGGAAAAGAAAGGAGATTATTATAAAGAGAAGAAATGCGTAATTAGTTGGAGTTTTCTTAAAAATATCCATATTATATTCAATAATTATAACCGGTCGTAATGCTTGATTCTTAAAATAGCTACGATCTAAAAATGCTTAACATAGTTTTACTTTAACAACTGGATGATTTTCACTAATTTTGACCCTTCAATAAAAAGAGATTATGGCAGGTACATTAAACAAAATAATGCTGATAGGGCACACTGGAGATGACGTAAAGATGCATTATTTTGAAGGTGGTGGATGTATAGGCCGTTTCCCCCTAGCCACAGATGAGGATTATGTCAACAAAAGCACCGGTGAGAAAGTGAACAATACCGAGTGGCACAATATTGTGGTGCGCAACAAGGCTGCAGAGATTTGTGAAAAATATCTTACTAAGGGCGACAAGGTCTATATTGAAGGGCGTATAAAGACAAGAAAATGGCAAGATGACCAGGGCAACGACCGGTACATTACAGAAGTACAGTGCAATGAGTTTACCTTTTTAACTCCTAAAGAAGCCAGCGGTGCGCAGCAAAACCCTCAGCAAGATGGCCAGCAAAATCAGCCACAACCTTCACAAAATGCCAGCCAACCAGCACAGAATGGCAACCCATCCCCAAGTATACAACAAGATGATGAAAAGGATGATTTACCCTTCTAAAAGCCTGTTTTTAGGCATAATTTTCAAAAAAACCTTCTTCTTTGAATCCTGACCCTGCCAGTTTAATTGTGCAACCAGAAACTTTTTCGGTATCGACGCTGATCGGTATTCTCACTGTAATTATCCTTTTAGTATTTTCTGCACTTATAAGCGGTACCGAAGTGGCGTTTTTCTCGCTCACACCGTCAGATCTGGAACTTGATCCCGAAAAACGCTCCCGTAAAGAAGTGCTGGTCATTAAATTGCTTGACCGTCCCAAAAAATTGCTTGCCACCATTCTTGTGGCCAATAACTTCATCAATATCGCTATCGTTCTAATTTTTACAGGAATGGGGCAAGTGCTTTTTTCCGACCTGGAATCTATAAAAATTTGGGCCACAGACCTTCGCTTTCTGGTGGAAGTCGTGCTGGTCACTTTTCTTATTTTAATGTTCGGTGAGATCTTGCCGAAGGTTTATGCCAGCCGCAACCGGGTAAAATTCGCCCATCAGATGGCTTATCCCATGATGGTAATGGACTTTATTTTTACGCCCATCAGCATGCCCATGCGCTCTGTGACTTTATTTATGCAAACACGTTTTGGCAAACAGAAGGCAAACATGAGCGTAGATCAACTTTCACAAGCGCTAGAACTTACCAGCGAAGAAGATACCTCTATAGAAGAGCAAAAAATACTGAAGGGCATCGTGAGTTTCGGCAATACAGATACCAAGCAGGTCATGAAACCGCGCATGGATATTTTTGCCCTGAACGAAGCTTTGTCCTATGTAGATATTATTCCGCCCATTATTGAAAATGGGTTTTCTCGGATACCTGTTTATAAAGAAAACATCGATTCTATTTCAGGGATTTTATATGTAAAAGACTTGCTTCCGCACATTGATGCGATCGATTTTGACTGGACTTCGCTGTTGCGGGAAGCGTATTTTGTTCCTGAAAATAAAAAGCTGGACGATCTCCTCAATGAATTTAAGGACAAGCGCAATCACCTGGCCATTGTGGTAGATGAATACGGCGGTACGAGCGGACTGATCTCTCTGGAAGATATCATTGAAGAGATCGTGGGCGATATCAGTGACGAGTTTGACGACGAGGATATTATTTTCTCAAAGTTGGATGATAACAACTACATTTTTGAAGGAAAAACGTCGTTAAAAGACTTTTACAAGGTCATTAAACTTGATGATTACGCACATTTTGAGGAAGCCAAGGGCGAAGCCGAAACCCTGGCCGGTTTTTTGCTGGAAATCTCACGGGGATTCCCGAAAAAGAATGAAATTCTTGTATTCGACGAGTATTCATTCACTATAGAAGTAATTGACAAAAAACGTATCAAGCAGATTAAAATGACAATTATGAATGGGTAAAAATGGTTCTATGATTTTAAGAAAACGGACAGAAAATCGGTTAAAACAGGTGTTTTTTACCGGTTTTTTGGCATTTTTAAGCATTTCTTGCAAAGAAAATCAATTGCCAAAACCCAGCGGAATGCTTGCTCTTAATTATCCCGTAGCCGAGTATGCACCCTTCGAACCGGAAAACTGCCCATATTCCTTTGAAATAAATGAGGAGGGCAAGGTACAGTTTGAAGATGACTGTTCTATGATCATCAATTACCCCAAGCTCAACGGTGCTTTATATCTTACCTATCGCCCTGTGGAAAATAATATCAAGCAGTTGCTCAGCGATGCACAAAAGCTCACTTACGAGCATGTGATCAAAGCAGACAATATCATTGAGGAAAAATACGTCAACGACGGCAAGCATGTATACGGAATGTTCTACGATGTCTCCGGAAATGCGGCATCACAGTCCCAGTTTTATGTGACGGACAGCACTGCGCACTTTCTCACCGGCTCTATTTACTTTAATGCGCGGCCCAATTATGATAGCATTTACCCGGCTGCGGATTATCTTAGAAAAGATATTCGGCGCTTGATGGAGAGTTTGAGATGGAGGTAGGGGTTATTTAATATGAAATATTTAATTCTTAAATAACTAGGAAATAGTGCTAAAACGGATAAGAATCTAAATATATTTGAGTACAAAAATAATTTTTAAGCCAGTCCGCCTTTAATAGCTCAAATAAAATCTGATAAATCAAATTGAAACATTTAAATCAAATATTTGAAAAATTAAATATAACCAAAGAGAAGGGTTTATATCTTGCTAGTGATGACAGGGATCAATTATTTTCTAACAGAGTAGAAAGACTTTTAAAATACGTCATTAAACCTGATGCATTTTTCTGTATTGACAATAAACCATTTATTCTGTTTTTTGAAAATTTAGGAACTCAAAAAAAAACAAAGCTTAAAGAAATTTGGAATTTTAATGAGACACCCATTATTATTGTTTCAGAACAGAATGCTGTTGAAATATATAATGGATTCGAATACCTCTCAAATAAAGAATCTCTGAAACTATTTGGAAATGAAGACAAATTAAATGACTTCAAATATTTCGAATTAGTAACCGGAAATACTTGGGAAAGATATCAATCTGATTTTGATTCAAAACACAGAATTGATTTTCATTTATTAAATAATATAAAAGCCGCCAGAGATATTCTCGTATCTCAATCTTTATCGTCTGAACACGCAAACTCATTAATCGGGAAGATTATATTTGTGAGGTACATTATTGACAGAAAAATTAAACTGAATTTTGAAAAGAAAGGTGTATCGAGATCCTGGACTAATGCAGAGTTTTGTTCGTTATTAGAGGATAAAACTAAATCACAAAAATTCTTCAAATATCTCAAAGATAAATTTAATGGAGACTTATTTCCTTTATCTAAGACTGAGATAGAATCCATTCCGCAAGATTGTTTTAATACATTAATAGAATTACTTTCTGGAGATATCGTTGGCACAGGACAAAAATCATTGTTTGATCTTTATGATTTTTCTATTATTCCAGTTGAATTTATAAGCAACGTTTACGAGCTTTTTATTGGAGAAAATCAACAAGA
>JBDNGW010000775.1:0-1318 GCA_041689735.1 Leeuwenhoekiella sp.
GCTCTTCAGAAGAGAGATAGGTGCTCTGGTGCTCAAAATGATCGAAGACTTGTTTTAGAACTTTGTTTGACATATTGTACCAGTTGGGTTTGTATTTTAATTTGGGCAAAAAACATTATAGTGTTTGAATTGCCCATTTTAAATAAATAGTTCAATTAGATTTTGTCAAGATCGGACTATATTATTTGTCAATTCGGTATTACCAGAGTTTTTTAGGATATTCGCCTTTGGCCTTTAACTCGCTTATGGCCTTTTGGGCAATGGCCTTATCCTCCTTGTAAGTCACGCCAAACCATTGAGCATCAGATTTTAAAACCTCCACGCGGGCCTTGTCCGATTGCAATATTTCACTGACGATTGTGGGGATGAAGAACTCGGCTTTAAGGTTCTCCGTGTTTTTCTCGAGAAACTGCTCCAGCAATTGCTGGCCAAATTCAAAGCATTTTGGGGTAAATCCCCAAAAGTTCATGGAGACTATAGTGTTTTCGTCAATAGAGACAAATTTACCCTCATCATCTTTGCGCATCAGATTGCCATCTACTTTTTCTATATGCACCCTTTCGGTGACGTCTGTTAGATTACCGTTCTGATCCACTTCACATTCTCCACGGGAAACATAGCCATGGTCTGAAACGGTATTTTTCAATAAATAGGCGATCATATTGAAATGGTAGGAATCTTCTTTAATATTGGCCAAAGCTTTCGCCATTGTTTTAAAAGCGCCCGCACCATAAAAATCATCTGCGTTTATAATGGCAAAATTACCCTGTACGTCGTCCTTTGCCATTAGCATCGCATGGCCAGTACCCCAAGGTTTTACACGCTCTGGATTTACGTATTTATCGGGCACGCTGTCCAGTTCCTGAAAGACATAGGCCACTTCTGCCCTGCCCTCCAGTTTTTTGTTGAACATCTTCTTGAACTCCTGCTCAAAACTTTTCCTTATTATAAATATAAATTTGCCAAATCCTGCCTGTAGGGCATCGTACAATGAAAAATCTATGATGGTATCTCCTTCTGGAGAAAAGGTGTCCAGCTGTTTTAATCCACCATATCTGCTGCCCATTCCGGCGGCCAAAATTACTAGGGTTGGCTTGCTCATTTGCTTTGTTTTTGAGGTTAGCTTTATTGAATTTTTAATTTCAGTATTTCTGTTCAAACGGTAATTTAATTCTTTATGCGAATCAAGGGTTAAAAAAAGATGGAAAAACAAGTTCAATTTGTTGAAAAACAACGCATTAAACTTATTTAAGTCATTGATATACAGTATCTTAATAGTCAATTTTAACGAGATTATTATGGATACAAACAGCAATGA
>JBDNGW010000776.1:0-3021 GCA_041689735.1 Leeuwenhoekiella sp.
CTACGTACCTGAGTCGCCAGTCTTAAACGCTGATGTTCACCGGGAGAAAGGGTAGGTGTGCTGCGCTCCAGGGATAAATAGCCAAGGCCCAATTCCAACAGTACTGTTACTCTGGCAACAAGATCTTCAGCAATCCGTTGTGCCACCATTGCTTTCTCCTGGTGTTGTTTTGTTAATTTAGCCAAACCCGGAGCCGAGCCATCACCATAAGGAGTGAATATAGTAAGCAACATTTTTAGGGGCAGCCTCGAAATGTCGGCAATATCATAACCAGCAAAAGTCACCGAAAGAGACTCGCGACGTAAACGTTTACCATGGCATGTAGGACATTCGCTGCTGAGCATATATTGAGACACGCGTTTTTTCATCAAAGCACTTTGCGTGTTTGCAAAGGTGTGCAGCACATAATTTTTTGCACCCGTGAAAGTGCCCATATAATTTGGTTCTCTCTTTTGTTTAATGGCAAGCTGCACCTCGTTCCGGTCTAAGTTTCGATACACCGGCACTTGTGGTTTTTCATTTGTAAACAAGATCCATTCTCGATCTTTTTTTGAAAGATCTTTCCAGGGAATATCAACATCGTAACCCAGAGTACTTAAAATGTCACGAAGATTTTTCCCCTGCCATGCTTTTGGCCAAGCATCTATAGCTCTTTCCCGAATTGTCAAGGTGTCATCTGGGACCATGCTTTTTTCTGTTACTTCGTAAACGCGACCAAGTCCGTGGCATTTAGGGCAGACGCCTTCTGGCGTATTGGTTGAAAACGAATCGGCATATAAAAGGGGCTGTCCCGCAGGATAATCGCCGGCGCGGGAATATAACATACGTAACAAGTTTGACAATGTGGTCACGGAGCCCACCGAAGATCGGGTTGTCCCAGAACCCCGTTGCTGCTGTAAAGCAACTGCTGGTGGTAGACCCTCGATCTCGTCCACTTCCGGTATTGGCATTTGATGAAAGAGTCGCCGGGCATAGGGAGACACAGATTCGAGATACCTTCGCTGTGCTTCGGCATAGAGGGTGCCAAAAGCAAGTGACGATTTACCCGACCCAGAAATCCCCGTAAATACCACCAAAGCATCACGGGGAATTTCTAGAGATACGTTTTTAAGATTATGTTGTCGTGCTCCACGTACAGCAACAAAGCCTTCTCTTTGCAACTTATTTTCATTCGATTTTTCCATGGTTACGCATGGTTCAAAAAATATACCAAGGGTCGACAGATAAAGCTCTTTAAGTTTAAAGTTTTCTTAAATACTAATTATCATTTTTAAATCATTCTGAAATAGTTTCAAAAGTTTGTAAAAACTCTTTTAAATTTATATGACGTAAAGTATTGGGGAAGAATAAAATTAGTTAATAGCTCAATACGGTCTATCAGAATACTAAGGATCTGTTTAGAAATAACCTGCCCATTTCTATGGGTTCTTTTGCCCAGCAACTGCATTGAAAATACTCGCCATAGCTACGGCTATGTCTGCGTTTTTCGCCTTGTTGATGAACAAAATAACTGCCTATAATTCGGTCACTTTATTTCTGAACAGATCCTAAGATCAAATCGCTAAAATCGATAATTTCGAAATATTACAAGTACCTATCCGTGAAGTAAAATAAAAAAATGTATGTTATTAGAGATTATCAGACAATTGTATAATGCAAGCAACGAGCAATAGGGGAGAACGTTTTTCGGTTTAAATGTTACGTTATGAAGTCAATAATTTATCACGCTTATATAGCATTGCCGACCTTTGTAATAACCGTTTTAATACATTTAATTTACCCTATATATAAGCGCATCTTTAATATAAAAGCCATTGATCGCATTTCCTTGAAATCTTATATTGTCTATGCTATTTTTTTTAGTACTAATGGCACTTCTAAAAAGTTGCGCTATTGATGAATTATAGGAGATTACCTTTATATCATCAAATCTAATTTCAGTATTAATATCATCCATGGCATCTAAGATTTGACGATAAACTTTCCGCCCTCCCTCTAATTCTACATCTGGAGTGGAAATAAAAAGGTACCATCGGTCTATTTCCTCGTCCAGATACCAGAAAGCGATCTTGATATCAAGACCTTTTTTGTCAAAATGTTGAATCAGTTTCTTTCCTAATTTAATATCTTCTCTTACCAGCGTTTTTGTATCCATTTTAAAATTCCATTAGGTTCGTTTGTAATTGAAGCATATAAAGCCTGTGCCTGAAAATCGGTTTCAACTTCGTATCGATTATTTTCTTTCCAATCTTTTATATAATTCCAATTCCCATAAAATTCTCTATTTACGTGAATTTCATTGCTCTAGGTCGTCTTTTAATCTCGCATGTTTTATTAATTCTACTAAATTATGAGTGTGTATTTTAATTGCAAATAACTTATCCGGAAAATCATTCTCCTTCGTAAGTTTAGAAATACAAGCCTTTAAATCCCTCCAGAGGGTTTTATTCTCCGACCTTCTAGGTCGAAATTCAGTAAATATTTCACAATTATACCTGATGGGCTTGTCCCAAGGTAGTTGATTGTTCATTCCAGAGAATAACCAGATAAATAATAGCCTGCTGTATAAGCCACGGCTTTCAAAAAAATCTCCGCTTCTCTCATCCTCAAATCCTCTCATCCTCTCATCCTCTCATCCTCTCATCCTCAAATCCGTTAAACCATTTCCTTCACTTGCCCCTGTATTCTTTTGATACGGTCACGCAGTTTGGCAGCTTCCATAAAATCGAGCTCTTTGGCAGCCGTTTCCATTTTTTTGCGCGTATCACGAATCAGTTGTTCCAGTTTTGGTTTGCTCATGTATTCAGTTTCCGGTTCAGCGGCCAAATTAGCAAGTTCTTCGGCCTCAAATTTGAATTTATCCTTTTTCGCCAAAGCGCTTTCCAGCGATTTCTTTATGGCCATAGGTTTTAAATTATGCTCGGTATTGTAATCCATTTGCTTGGCTCTACGATAATCTGAATCATCGATAGTTTGTTGCATACTGTTAGTGACTTTATCGGCATACATGATCGCGAGTCC
>JBDNGW010000777.1:0-3444 GCA_041689735.1 Leeuwenhoekiella sp.
GGAACTTCTGGAGCACCAACCCAAAACTCTTTTTTCGCATAACCATTAGCAAAATGTGCTGTGACAAAAGCATCTCCCTGAACCGTTGAATTTATGGGTTCAACTGTAACGGAATTATCGGTAAAGGATATGCGATTCAAGTTCGAGGATACATTCCACCAGTCCACGGAAACGGTGCAATTTGGAATAGTATAGGTTGTCTGTGTCCCATTGCATACAATATTAGGACCACTTATATCATCTCCATCAATATAAACGGTTGGAGCGGGATATATTGTATCGCCATTCAATTCATTCAAAAACCAGTCCACGCTTTCCTCGGTAAAAGAGGTGTGCATGGTGTTTATTTTTGGACCATAGTAATTGTCAAAAGGGATTTCGATATTGTTGGGACAAATCAAATTTCTGTCAAATTCTTGATTCCAATTAAAATCAGGATCTATGAAACCGAGGGCACTTGCCGTGGGAATAAAAGAATTCACATACTCGTTGGTGCGAACATCCAATTCCGCACCGCCCAAAAAATCAGAGATTCCATAGAATAAATTATCCCAAAAACTACCTCCCCAAAAAGACTCGTCCGGAAGTAAAGGATCAGTACCATCAAGATCGCCGATCATTAAATCGAAGGATGGAAACCAACCGCCTGGAATATTGTCCATATTACCTCGTGAATTTATATTGGTTATATATTTGGAATCATCACTAAAACCCATTTTAAATCTCGAAACTTTGGAATTTTGGTTGTAAGTCGGCACACTGATGGCTTCCAAACTTGCGATATGCACATCGAAACACCAAAAAGGTATCAGACAGACTTCTTGAAACCCTCTGATATTTACTGCAGTTTCGGAATCTCCGAGATAATGGTCCATGTATACAGGTTCAACGAAATGATTGAAAAATTTATTGCTCCCCGTCAACGAACCGTTCACCATGGCTATTTTTCGTACGTTTTGGGGATAGCCTCTATTGTTATCCAAGCCATTACTATACAAATTATTGTAATATGTAATAAAAAGGGGGCTTCCACGATTTTGTGAAAATCCTTGTCCGATGGTCCTTGCATTAAGCTTATTGGGGTTTAATTGGCTTCCATTATAACCGCTGAACTGTTCAATAAGTTGTTGCTGGGCGGCAATAGACCCCAATTGATTATCCACAAAATCAATGGCCTTTGTATTCCCAGAATCTGCAACTTGGTTTAAAAGCGACTGCAACCCAATGGGAATATTCGCCCCCAAATGCGGGCTGTCCACACTGACCCATAATCGACAATTGTGCTGCCATTCCGAATCGTTGGTCGTTGCATATTTTTCTTCCATATAGGCCAAAGCGTAACGCGAAATTTGCCCGCCCATACTGGGGCCAACGATTATTAATTCTTCGTTGCTGTTGTTGGCGGTCAGCTCATCATTGATTTCTTGATAAAGCTTCACATGTGCCATGGCATTGCGCTCAATATAATCCGCACCACCATCAATTGTTCTTTCGTTCGGTTGACCTTGATTTACCGGATAGGTAGGTTGATTTACCAAAATAACATCATAACCCAATGCATTCAAAGTATCACGAATAGATTGACTAACACCTTGACTGTCCATATAGCTCATGAATTCTTCCATGGAGTTGTGCTCATCGGCAGGTAGGTCTGAATCATCATCTGAAATTTTACGTTTATCTCCCGGATCGAAACCATCAATGATAATAATGGGTTTTATCAATTGACTTCCCCCTTGATGATAATATACCCGATACTCTATGCAACCATTTATGGGATATGTTTCTTCGGGATTATAATAGCCTTGGAATCCAATATCCGCACAAACCTGTATAGGAGCCGAATCTTGTTGTCCTTGTTGCAACATTTTTACATGGGCCTTTGCAAAAACGGAACTTTGGGAACTATCGGCAAAGACGGCTGTAAAATGTAATTTTTTCCACCCGGATTCCCCGTATAATATCTCTATATTATTTTTAACGATACTTCCATTTTGAATTAGCGTATAATCGTTGGAAGTATCAAAGTTGGCTGTCAACGTTACGATATTTTTCCCAGCGGTGTTTTCAAAAAGAAAATTTTCATCGAAATGATAAACAATATTGGTTCCTTCCATTATCTTGAGGTACAATTTCAAAGGAGATGCAATAAAGGTATGATCTTCTAAAAAAGGCGGTTTGCCGTTATCAATTTTTTCAAATAGTCCACTTTTTAAACTGAGAGCTCCTTGTTCCTCATTTTGAGGCACATAATTAAGAGTGTGAAAGGAAACATTGATTATTCCAATATCCACTTTGTTGCCAACACTGTCGGGGGCATAATAATTTCGCAAGGTTTTATAAGAAACAAATTTTTTCCTCTCGGAAGCATTGTACAATTCCTGTAAAGCCTGTTCAAAATGATTGACTTGGGAAAAATTTGTACTGTCGTTAAATGCCCTGAGCCTGGCGTACGGCGCTACCCGATCATAAAGTATCCCAGAAGTAAAAGTCGCCTTGTCAATATTGACCAGCATGCTATCCACTTTGGTTTCAAAACGTTCTTGGGCATTTGTTCCTGTTATAACAAGGATTAGCCCTGCGATAAATAATAGTCTTTTCATAATGATTTGGATTAAATGAAACAATGAGTTAATTAAGGAAATTCGGTATATGGAGTTAATTCCTTCCAGTTAATATCAAATCGTCCTTTAGTAATTTCTATAGTATCATTGAGGTTATTTCTATTTATGGCGACACAGCTAAAAGTGCCTGAAACAATACCCTTGTCAAAATCATATCTGGTAATAGTTAGTGTTCCCCCATTTTCGATCGAACAATACCAGTCAAATTTTTGATCTTTTTCATTCCATAATCTGCAATACAAGTTAATATTCACGTTCGCATCTATACCATTTTGACAATTGCTTTCATTTATTATATAATTTCCTTCGGAATTTTCATGTAAACTAATGATATGTATATTAATCATTCCTCCATTGCCACTTTTAAAGTCATGAACATGTATTTCATTGTAAACATAATTTGGAAAAGTGCCGTAACCAGAATAAGTCATTCCCGGATCTGGCCCCATCCAAGTCCCCGTACCATTTCGGGGTATCAACAACCGTCCATCAATGTAGCATCCAAAGGTATTTTCCCCAGTTTGGGTAATAGGGGGCAGTGAAAAGTTCTGACCATCGTCGCTTTTGCTGCACGACACACAAAGAATAAAACAAACTATTAACATTTTGACTTTCATGACACTATTTTTAAGAGTTATGTTCTCAAATTTAGCTAACTATTTTCCAATAGTACAACAATTTTTTCAATAACACAAATTTGTGTTTAGAAAAATTGCGGGGTATTTTCAATTTTGTTCCCGTGGGGAAGGAAAAACAATATATTGCCGCCTTTGGAAAAAATCTCAGAAAAATCAGGGAAGAACATAATTTGACCCAAGAA
>JBDNGW010000778.1:0-4511 GCA_041689735.1 Leeuwenhoekiella sp.
AAAAGTTGTATACTGTATTTTGTAAAAAGTACATTGTCCATACGAAAGACATTGTACAAACTACCGTATACAGTATACACTATACAAATTCCACAACCTCTGTATAAAGTACAAAATCTATCTTTAAGGACATTATACAATCTACAGTATACATTATACAATTTTTACAACCTTTCACTCCAGCATTCCTGAATTAACCCCGTCAATATATTCTAATATCTCATCGCGGCCGGTCGAATGTGTTGCGCTGCTTATAAAATAGTTGGGCATTTCGAGCCAGGCGCCTTCGAGTAGGGTGGCTTTATAGTTTGCGATATTACGCTCCAGTGCCAAAGGTTTTAATTTATCTGTCTTGGTGAAAATAATGGAAAAGGGAATTTCCCGTTCGCCTAGATATTCCATAAATCCTAGATCTATGGGTTGGGGATTGTGACGGCTATCTATGAGCACAAAGGCCGAAATAAGCTGCTCCCGTTGTTCAAAATAATCGGTTATGAATTTCTGGAATTCCTTCTTGGCTTTTTTTGAAACACGCGCGTAGCCATAACCCGGTAAATCTACCAGAAACCAAGCTTTATTGATCAGAAAATGGTTGATAAGTTGCGTTTTTCCAGGCCTTCCAGAAGTTTTCGCAAGGTTTTTGCGCTGCGTAACCATATTGATAAGTGAAGATTTCCCCACGTTAGAACGACCTATAAAGGCATATTCTGGTAGGCGTTGCGGTGGGCACTTGTCCACTTTTGAGTTGCTTATCAGAAATTCAGCAGATTGTACGGCCATTTTTATTTGCTTTTCCGTTAGGATTTCAGTAGGATTGAGTATCCTCTTTTAATTAACCAGTCGTGCAAGATCTGGTTGAATTCTACCGGACGTTCCATCATTGCCGCGTGCCCGCACTTATCTATCCAGAAGAGGTCAGAATCAGGCAAGAGTTTGTCAAAATCCTCAGCAACTTCGGGCGGGGTCACATTATCGTTTTTTCCCCAGATGATACAGGTGGGAGTGTGCATCGCAGGCAGGTCCTTGCCCATATTGTGCCTTATCGCGCTTTTTGCAATGGCAAGGGTTTTTACGAGTTTGTTGCGATCATTGACCACGGCATACACATCGTCCACAATTTCTTTGGTCGCTATAGTGGGATCGTAGAAAACGTCTTCTGCCTTTTTCTTGATGTATTCATAATTCCCGCGCTTGGGATAACTTTCACCCATGGCGTTTTCATAAAGGCCGGAGCTTCCCGTAATTACCAGCGCTTTCATGCGATCAGGATACATTTTAGTATGGTAAAGACCAATGTGGCCACCTAATGAATTTCCCAAAAGGATCACTTTTTCAAACTTTTTGAACCTAAGGAAATCGTTAAGGTATTTGGCAAAAGTCTTTACACCGGTTTTGATTAAAGGGGTAGAGTAGATAGGTAACATGGGGATAACCACTTTATAACCAAGTTTTGAAAAGTAGGAAGTGACGGAATCAAAATTGCTCAAACTTCCCATGAGCCCGTGCAAAACCACTATAGGTGTACCTTCGCCAACTTCTATGTACGAGAATTTGCCTTCCTTTTTTAAATCATGAGTCATAAGCGATCAGCGTGAAGCTTCGTCACAAATATAGACATTTACAGGAAATCGAGCAGTAGTACATTCTACTTAAATAGATACTTTGTTAAAACGCTGTAAGTGAAATGATATGGACTTAAAAATGAGGGAGTAAAATTCTTACCGACCGGAAATACCATAATCGCGTTTACTTTTTTTCCGCAGCGTTCGACAATTTCTCACCTACAGTGTTATGGTTAAAATGTACAGTATGAAATATGGTTGTTTTTTAACTGAAACTGCCAATTTTAGTACCGTTAGAGTCATTTTTTAATATTCCATAGCTATTTTTTTGAAGCCTGTTAATAACTTCAAGAGAGTCAACAAGTAGTGCTACTTATCAACAAAGTGGGGAAAAGTGGTAAAATGTGGTAATAATTTTTCTATATTTGAATTTATAATATTCAAAAGCTAAAGCCTTCTTGCTCAACCTGACAGGAACATATGAATGCAAAATGGACACTAAGGGCAGACTAATGTTGCCCACAGCGCTCCAAAGGCAGCTCGCTCCCGAGCTTCAGGATGGCTTTGTTGTTAAGCGAGCGGTTTTTAACGCCTGTCTGGAGCTTTATCCCATGGCACAGTGGAATCTGCTTATGCAGCGCATGAACAAACTTAATAGATTCAATAAAAAGAACAACGATTTTATAAGAAAGTTCACGGCCGGGGTAAAATTAGTTGAAATAGATACGGCAGGTCGTCTGCTGGTGCCCAAAGATCTTGTGGGGTTTGCGAACCTTGAGAAAGAAATCGTACTGTCTTCAGCCATAAATATTGTTGAGATCTGGGATAAAGAAAGCTACGAAAAAACCATCGCTGACGGTAGCGAGGATTTTGCTGATCAGGCCCAAGAAGTAATGGGCGATATAATGGATATTCCCGATGGATTATCATAACCCCGTGCTTCTGCACAAAAGTGTAGATGGCCTGGCGATCATCCCGGATGGTGTTTATGTAGATGTCACTTTTGGCGGTGGCGGTCACTCGCGTGAGATTTTAAAGCGTTTGGGCGAAAAAGGTAAATTGTTTGCCTTTGATCAGGATCGTGATGCACTTGTAAATAAAATTGATGATGAGCGATTTGTGCTTATCGGTGAGAATTTTAGGCACATGAATCGCTTTTTGCGCTTTAATGGAGCAAGCAAAATAGATGGAATATTAGGTGATTTTGGTGTTTCCTCACATCAGTTTGATGTGGCAGAACGTGGTTTTTCCACCCGTTTTGAATCTGATCTCGATATGCGAATGGATCAGAACCGGTCGCTTTCCGCTTTTGAAGTGGTAAATAAATATGACGAAAAAGAGCTGGGCCGGGTTTTATTGAAATACGGTGAACTGCGGAGTGCGCAAAAATTAGCGCGAACGGTTATTGCAAAACGCAAGGAAGAACCTATAATGACATCAGAGCAGCTTAAAGAAATACTAGCACCTTTTTTACCTGCAGCCCGAGAACATAAAGTGCTCGCCCAGGTGTATCAGGCCATACGTATTGAGGTCAATCAAGAACTTGAAGCGCTCCGGGAGTTTTTACAGCAGACCGAAGGGATTTTAAAGCCCGGTGGCCGTTTGAGTTTGATTTCCTACCACTCACTGGAGGACCGTCTGGTAAAAAGATATATACGGAGTGGACTTTTTGAGGGCGAGCCCGAAAAGGACGTTTTTGGACACTTTGAAGTTCCTTTTAAAAAAGTGGGAAAGCTTATCGTTCCAGATAAAAAAGAAATAAAGCAGAACAATAGGGCACGCAGCGCAAAACTGCGCATCGCAGAAAAGCTTTAAAGTCTAAACTGCTGGCAATAACAAATTGTTGCAATAATAATAACCATAGTATTAGTAATAGTAATAAGGACGGAATTTGAAAAACGGCATCTATCACATATTGAAAGGGAAATTTCTGGTAAACGATGATGCTATGAAAAACTGGCGCATGATCATTTTCCTATCCGTTCTGGCCATTATTATGATCGCCAGTTCGCACCGGGCAGATCGTAAAGTGCATGAGATTTCAGAATTGAACACCGAAGTAAAAGCGCTGCGTAGTGAGTTTGTAGATACCCGTTTAAAGGTGCGCCGTCTTATTATGGAAAGTGCGGTAACGCGCAAAGTGGCCGATCAAGGGCTGCGACCACCGCTCGTTCCGCCAAAAAAAATCAGAGTTAAGAAAAACAACGCCGAATAAAGGTAAACCCATGGCAATAAGTGAAAAAAACATACTGAACCGCATGTACCTGGTTACCGGGGTGCTTTTTCTGGTCGCAATTGCCGTGGCTATAAAGCTCGTCGATATTCAGGTGGCAGATGGTGATAAATATAGGGCACTGGCAGAAGCCCGTACAGAGCGTATGTTCACCATTCCCGCAAACCGCGGTAATCTGTATGCCGGTGATGGCAGTCTGCTGGCGACTTCTGTACCCAAATATGATATTCGTTTTGATGCGCTTGCCCCAACAGATGCCGATTTTGAAGCTAATATTGCCGCTTTAGGCAAAGGTTTGTCCGGTATTCTGGGCAAAGAACCGTCTTATTATGTAAACCTAATGCGCCGTGCGCGTGCCAATAAAAACCGCTACTTATTTATCACCCGTAACTTGGGTTATGCACAGTATATAAAAGTGAAGGGTTTGCCGCTTTTCAATAAAGGTCCTTATCAGGGCGGTATCATTACCGAGCAACATATTGAGCGCGAACATCCACTGAATAAAATGGCAGAGCGAACTGTGGGCTACGAGCGCCGCGATGAAGATGGCTATTACACAAGAGTAGGTCTTGAAGGGGCTTTCAGTAATTATCTGCGTGGTAAAGAAGGCCGAAGGCTCAAGCAGCGTATAGGTCAGGGACAGTGGAAACCCATGGGACTCAATAATATTGTGGAGCCCGAAGATGGTTATGATGTCATCTCGACCATAGATGTGA
>JBDNGW010000779.1:0-2442 GCA_041689735.1 Leeuwenhoekiella sp.
TCCAAATTTAAAACGCGATGATAATAAATATTGGTCACCACTTGCACAATTACCCAACTCACCATTAAACCCGTAAGCATACCAAAAATTCCATAGTCCAACGCCAACCAATATCCCAAAGCCATACCCAGTATTGTAAGACTAAGGTAAAGTAAAGCCTTAAACCTGACTTTATTCTGCGCCATCATTACTGTATTTCCAAAATTTTCAACAAGTGGAATAGTGTAGGCAAGCATGATGATCAAAGCAATAAGATAGGAATCAAAGTAAGTAGCACCAACCCAGAGAAAAACAAACTGTTTTCCAAAAAGCGCAAATGCACAAAGAATGTACATCAAAACAATAAGTGATATTCTTCCTAGACGTATCATAAGGTCGGTAAGTTCATTACTCCCACTGCTTCTTACAGACATTTTGGTAGCACGAGGTAAAAACACACCGGTAATCGCTGATGAAAATGCCCCGTAATACGTACCCAACATGACCCCCACCGCAAAAATTGCAACAACGGTGGTATTTGCGACAATACCTAGTATAACCTGCCCGGATGTCCATTGAAATTTAGCAGCCAGAACCGCGACAAAGATCCAAACTGAATAGGCAAAAACTTCAGTTATAAGCGATTTGTCAAAATGATGAAGCTTAATTTTTACATTCAGCTTTTTAAAAACATAGTGGGCATTTGCTGATACTACGCTAATACTCATCAAGGTATCTATAACCACCAGCGAAACCGCTTTTCCACCTAGAAGCAATACACCTACTATAGTTATGGACCGTATAATGTACCGTGTAATGCGTAATGATTTAGGATAAACAAAATGTTCATAACCAGAACAGATCGCACCAAAAGTTCCTCCAGGAAGAGAAATGGCCAAATTAAATATAAGTATGGCAAACATTATTTTTGCGCTACCCATTTGATCGGGTTTCAAGGAATCGGCAAAAATAGATTCAATATTAAAATAGCAGACCATCCCCACAAGTACGATGATTGTGGAAATGAAGCCATAAATAATCATTGTATTGGCCAAGAAGTTTTCTTCCCCTTGTTTATCTTCTTCTGCCCTGAATTTTGCGATAAAACGGACAATGGCATTACCTAAACCTAAATCCAAAACGGCAATATAACCTACAAATGCACCTATTAAAGTATACAAACCGTATTCCGAATCACCTAATCTCCCTATAATAAATGGGGTAAGAGCTATACCAACAATATTTGTCAGTGCAATATTAAAGTAATCTAAAAGAGCGCCTTTTTTAATTTGACTCAAAACGGTAAAATAAGGGAATAATCAACAATTTTCATGCTATACTTATGATTTTGGGATTTGTAACTGTATTGTTTTAAAACTTCAAGTCCCTCGAAGGTTAAACTCGTAAAGTATAAAAACGAATATTTGCGTTATAAGGTTTTATCGTTATAAACATTCATTTCATTGCAAGCGCAAATATAGAATTATTTGATAGAAATATAAATAAGACTATGACCATCACAGTTTCTTCCGTCGAATACGTACTCCAGTTTTTTAATAACAAGAGATTCCAAACCAAAAAGTACGAACCAAAAATTTTGTCTGATAAAAAGAGTAATATGTATTTGGTAACTTAAAATTCAAAATAAGGTATTATAACCTTCCACTTACCGGTTGGGGCAGAATGGATTTTACATCATATAAAACCGCATCTTCTTTCATAAATGCATTGAGATCCATAGCCAGGAACTCCTTATGGGCAACGGTAAGTACTACTGCATCAAATGTGGACTCTGGTTTCTCTTTTGTAGTGGTAAGACCGTATTCATGCAGCACATCTTCGGGGTTTGCCCAGGGATCAAATATGGTGGTTTCGACACCAAAATCCGTGAGGTTCTTCACAACGTCCACTGCCCGGGTATTGCGTACATCTGGACAGTTTTCTTTAAAGGTTATACCAAGTATAAGCACCTTAGAACCCTTAATTTTAATATCTTTCTGTACCATAAGTTTAATGATCTCTGAAGCCACATACTGCCCCATACTGTCATTAAGACGTCTACCCGCAAGTATGATCTCCGGGTGGTAGCCATACTCTTGTGCTTTTTGAGCAAGATAATAGGGATCTACCCCTATACAATGCCCACCAACAAGGCCTGGTTTAAATGGTAGAAAATTCCACTTGGTACCAGCGGCAGCAAGAACTTCAGAAGTATCTATCTTCATGAGGTTAAAAATCTTGGCCAACTCGTTAACAAATGCAATATTGATATCACGTTGTGAATTTTCAATCACTTTTGCCGCTTCTGCGACTTTAATGGACGCGGCAAGGTAGGTGCCCCCGGTGATTACTGAAGCATATAGGGCATTTACTTTTTCAGCAGCTTCTGGCGTGGATCCCGAAGTTACTTTTAGTATTTTATCAACGGTATGTTCTTTGTCACCGGGATTGATCCGCTCTGGA
>JBDNGW010000780.1:0-4179 GCA_041689735.1 Leeuwenhoekiella sp.
ATTATGCAATATACAGTCTACTTTATACATTTTACAGTATACAATCTCCTATTCTCATTGCCCACTCTTTAACCTTTTATTCACGCTGAAACCAATAAGGCTTTTGTAATTTCAGTTCAAAATAAAAAGTGAATATGAAAGCAATTCAAGTACCTAAAGCGGGAGCCGATTTTGATATTATAGAAAAAGAGATTCCAACTCCCAAGGACAATGAAATTTTGATTAAAGTGGAAGCCTGCGGTATTTGCCACAGCGACGATATGGTAAAAGAGGGGCACATGCCGGGAATAGAATATCCGCGCGTGCCAGGCCACGAAGTAGTGGGAATCGTTGACAAAGTTGGCAAAAATGTTTCCCAGTGGAAAAAAGGCCAGCGTGTGGGTGTGGGCTGGCACGGTGGGCACTGTTTTGAGTGCGAGCAATGCCGTCGAGGTAACTTTATAAACTGTGAAAATGCAAAAATCTGCGGAATCTCTTACGACGGTGGCTATGCCGAATATATGACCGCACCGCAGGAAGCTGTTGCCTCCATACCGGAAGAATTATCATCAGAAGAAGCTGCACCTTTGCTCTGCGCCGGCATCACCGTTTACAATGCCATGCGCAACAGTAATGTGCGTGCCGGTGATGTTGTTGCTGTGCAGGGAATAGGCGGTTTGGGACACCTGGCAGTTCAATACGCAAATAAAATGGGCATGCGTGTGGTTGCGATTTCCACTTCGGAAAGCAAGAAAGAACTTGCCATAGAACTGGGTGCCCACCACTTTATAGCTACCGATAATCAGGATGCAGTAGAAGAACTTAAAAAACTGGGCGGTGCAAAACTTATTGTGGCCACCGCGCCGCACGCCGATGCGATTTCTTCGGTCATTGATGGGTTGGGCGTTGACGGTGAGCTCATTTGCATAGGCGCCACAGGCGATCCCATAAAAGTGTCGCCCCTGCAATTGCTTATGGCCCGTAAATCAATCTCCGGTTGGCCCAGCGGTACTGCGATAGAAAGTGAAGACACACTGAAATTCAGCGCGCTGACCAATACCAAACCCATGATCGAAATTTTTAAATTTGATGATGTCGAAGAGGCCTATAAGAAAATGATGGACAATAAAGCTCGTTTTAGAGTGGTGCTTGTGCCTTAAAAATCGGTCATAATGGTATAAAAAGCGCCTTTTTTCGGTGCTTTTTTGTTCTTAGCCTTCGCGGCATTAATCCTATATTTGCCGTGGTAAATAGAAGACAGTTATGGCAAAAATAGAAAGCATCAGCGTTTTTGATATGTTGAAAATTGGCGTAGGTCCATCGAGTTCGCACACGCTGGGCCCGTGGCGCGCCGCGAAGAGATGGATAAGCAAACTACGGGAAAAAGGAAACTTTGACCTCGTCGAAAAAATCACGGTCGAAATTTACGGTTCGCTAAGCCTTACCGGCAAGGGACATGCTACGGATATTGCCATACTTCTAGGCCTGGAAGGTCTTGACCCACAAACATTCCCAATTGATGAAATTCCGCAGCGCGTAGAACGTATCAAAAACGGTCATAAACTGCTTTTTGATTCTGAAAGACCAATTAAATTTGATCCTTCCACCCAAATTATCTTTAACCGAATATTCAAGGAATTTCATCCGAATGGGATCACTTTCCGTGCGGTATTAAGTAATGGGAAGCGTACGAGTGATACTTTTTATTCCATAGGAGGCGGTTTTGTGGTGCAAGAAGAGCGTAAACGTGCCAAAAAGCAGCAGGAAAAACTGGCCGGTTTCCCATTTCCCATACAAAGTGGTAAGCAACTGCTCGGTTATTGCAATTCCGAAAATAAGAAAATATCAGAAATAGTCTGGGAAAACGAACTGTCGCTTGCCGAAGAAAATGACATCAATACCCGCCTCAAACAAATCTGGGAAGTCATGCTCGATTCCATGTTTGTGGGCTGCCACACTGAAGGCACACTTCCCGGCGGACTCAATGTGCGCCGGCGCGCTTATGATATGCACCTTAAGTTGGTCGGTGACCAGAAATACAGCAATGCTGATGAATGGATCGCGATCATTAGAAATCAGGAGATCAAGTTCCGGCAGATCCTAAAATGGGTTTCTTGCTTTGCGCTTGCCGTGAATGAAGTAAACGCTGCGATGGGCCGTGTGGTGACCGCGCCTACTAACGGCAGCGCCGGTGTGATCCCTTCGGTGATCATGTATTATATGGTGATCGAAAATCATGATGCCAATTTTGACCATATTAAGCAATTTTTGCTCACTGCCGGAGAAATAGGCAGTCTGTTTAAAAAAGGGGCTACGATCTCTGCCGCGATGGGCGGTTGCCAGGCCGAAATAGGCGTCTCCAGTTCAATGGCTGCCGGTGCACTCACCGAACTCATGGGCGGTTCTCCCGAACAGGTGCTTATGGTCAGCGAGATCGCCATGGAACATCACTTGGGCTTGACCTGCGATCCTATAGGCGGCCTAGTGCAGATTCCCTGTATAGAACGCAACGCCATGGGCGCGATCAAAGCGATAAACGCCTGCGAAATGGCCCTCGATACCGATGCCAGAAATGCTAAGGTACCATTTGACAAAGTGATCGAAACGATGTGGCAGACCGCTCAGGACATGAACCATAAATACAAGGAAACCAGCGAAGGCGGCCTCGCGGTAAATGTTGCATTGAGCGATTGTTAGATGATCTGCAAGATGTTACCGATCCCGATAATTATCGGGAAGGCAGTTCTTTCTAGTTCATTATTGTTTTCTGCCAAATTGCGTGAGAAACCACCCCTATCCGCTGAAGCGGATTTTCCCCTACTTAAAAAGAGGGGAGCTTTTAATTCTACTACTATTAGTGTTCCACTCCACTTATAACCATGTACTTTAAATATTTCGATCTGCATTTTTCATTTCTCTTTCCTCTCTATTCTTTTCTCTATTCTAGTATCCACGACATAGCACATCTTCCAAAGCCCGTTTTCTTTCAGTAGCTGTGCGCTGTGCTGAGCTTGTCGAAGTATGTCGTTTTTTCTAGGAACGAGAGAAAACCTCCTTGTAGGTCTAACAGATTAAATTTTGGTCTGTAGATGAAGATTCCGTGAAGACCTACAAGGAACCTGTTCGTGCCTCACAGGAATACCTTGCAGGTCACCGAAAAACCCCGACCTGCAAGGCGGTGTGCTGAGCTTGTCGAAGTGCGCTGTGCTGAGCCTGTCGAAGTATGTCGTTTTTTCCAAGAACAAGATAAAACCTTTTTGTAGGTCTAACTAGATTGTGTCAGATTGCCGACCTGCAAGGTGTTGTTTTTTCGAGGAACGAGAGAAAACCTCCTTGTAGGTCTAAACTAGATCTGAATTAAGGTCTGTGGATAAAGATTCTCTGGCAAGACCTACAAGGAACCCGCTTGTACCTCGCGGAAATACCTTGCCATTAACGCATCAGTTTGTGATTTGTAACCTGTCACGCGTTCTTCAAAAGTAGTAGCTTCAGGAATGGATGCAATGGTTTTAAGAAAGTTATCATAATTAACCGTAGTCAGTTTTACAATTCCTGTTGAATCTGTTGAAATTGACTGCATAATGACCGATTTATAGGCCATTTTCCTCATTTTTAAAGTATCCTGTTTGTGGAAAGCCTCAAAAAAATCCTTGACCGTTTCAAAAGATTCTGTGGTTTCTTGGGCATTTAAGGTATATATTCCGCAGAAAAATAAGAGTGTAAAAAGTGCTTTCATAGGTTGATGAGATTGATCTTGCAATACCGCCATGTAATTTAGTAATTTTACGGACAACCAAAAACAAACTGATGTCCACAGCAAAAAAAGAATATAAGCGCATTACCGTGAAGTCACTGACAGAAATGAAGGATCGTGGCGAAAAAATATCAATGCTCACCGCCTACGATTTTACAATGGCAACGATTGTGGACAGCGCCGGTATTGACGTGATTCTCGTGGGCGATTCCGCCTCTAACGTCATGGCCGGTCACGAGACCACGCTGCCCATTACGCTAGACCAGATGATTTACCACGCAGCCTCTGTAGTGCGTGCCATTAAACGGTCGTTGGTCGTTGTTGACCTTCCCTTTGGCAGTTATCAAAGCGACCCCAAAGAGGCGCTCCGCTCCGCCATACGTATCATGAAAGAAAGTGGTGGGCACGCGGTAAAGTTGGAAGGCGGCAGTGAAATCAAAGAATCG
>JBDNGW010000781.1:0-3435 GCA_041689735.1 Leeuwenhoekiella sp.
CTGGACAAGGGGCTGTTTTGCTCTTTCAATTCCTCTTGAAAGTTCATCTGCCTGGTCGGTGGCTTATAACGGGGATTAAATTACATTTATAATTTTTGGCATTTATCGATAAACCATAAATTCTCATTATTCATGTAGTACTAAAAACGGCACTTTGGTATGATAGCTGATCTTCTCCAACTCCGGCGTAAACAATATCCGTTGGAAATAGGTCAGATTTTTAGCCACCATCGCAATCATGTCGATGTCTCTGCTTTCGGTAAAACATTGAACGGAATTTTCTAAGTTTTGGCCTGTAAGGAAATGAAAACTATGGTCTATATCCACGAGATAGTCATGTAGAAAATCTTTATTTTTTTGCTGTTCTTCGCTCAATTCCTTTCCATTTTTAGAAATATGTAGGATGCGGATCTCGGCCTTATTTATGGTTGCCATTTCGATCAGGGTGTCCAAAACATTCATATCGTATCCGATCTGGTAATCCGTAGGGAATGCGATTTCTTTGAACCCATTATATTGTGCATCTTCGGGAACGGCCAGCAAGGGGAATTTTACCTTCGTGATCACATCGCCTGTATTGCTTCCGATAGCCACTTTTTTGAGTCCCGTTGCACCTTTGGTGCCCATAATGATCATCTCTTTCTTTTTGTTTTCCGATTCCCGTTTTATTGCGTCCACAAAAAAATCGTAAAGGGCAAGGGGTACAAAAGTATGTTTGATATTGGGGGGCATTTCTTTTTCGATACGGTCTGACAATCGCCGTAGTTCTACTTTACTTTCCTTTAAAATTATGGCTTTATAATTTTCGTCCGCACCATGCATTGATGTTCCCACACCGGAATAGGGCGGAATTGGGTTCACGTTGGTCAAATAAAATGTACATCTCGTTTTTTTTAACATTCCAACTCCATATTTCAATGCGTTCCAAGCATTATCCGAGAAATCAGTTGGTATCAATATGTGCTTCATTGCGTCTATATTTTAGTTTAAAGGTGTAAATTTATAACGTTAAGGCCAGATATAATATGATTTTCGTCATGTCGGGAAAGGGAAAGATTAATTCACCCGACTTAATGGATCCACATCAACGATCCTGATATTGCGGTCTTCGATCTGTATAAATCCTTCTTTTTTAAAACTGGAAAGTGTAGGAACCAATGTTTCGTGTTTTGAACCCTATAAAACATTGGGCAATTGAATCAACTATAAAGTTGAGAGGATTGAATTATTTTAGTTTAATTAAAGGATCTGTTCCTTTTCGAAAGAATATCCGAAACGAAAAGTGAAACGGAGATTGAGAAGCTACTCGATACGTTAAGGAGTAGCTCGGTGATGACCTGGCAACATATTAATATGCACGGGGGTACAATTTCGAAATTTCAAATAAAAAACCCCTATTTAATTTGAAAAAGATTTTAGAGCTTAAAATAGAATCTTAAAATGCTGATATTACCAAAAGTAATATCTGCTAATGTAAATTTTGTTCCATTTTTGGCATAAGGTCAAATTTTTAGACTCGCGTTGTTGTACGGAAATTATAATATATTTATTTTTGAGTCGGAAGAATCTGAATTGAAGTGGTTTATAAACCATAAAATCAAACCTTTTAACCTTAAAAATGTGCAATATACATCGGCACGTTATTTTAAACAAGGCTTTCCCCTTTTATAAATAGATTTGTGAAGATTCTAAAAATAGATCATAACCTCTACATAAGCCTTTCTTAAAAACAGTAATGTATGTACTATATCAAAATAAAGAGATGATTTAGAATCTTAAATCCAAATGAAACCTAATCTAACATTCACATTTATGAAATTCTCGTTCTTCTTAAAAAATAAATACAGCGTATGTTTTTTACATTTTATCTTTCTGTATTTTATCGCTTTGGGTATGGTTCATGCTCAGAACGAAAATCAAAATTTTCAGGTACAGGGAACAATAACAGATGAACTCGGCGGACCTCTTCCTGGGGCTAATGTTTTGGAAAAGGGTACCACTAACGGTGTATCTACAGATTTTGATGGACAATTTTCAATAGAGGTCTCTGATGAAAATGCAATTTTAGTTGTTTCATATGTTGGATTTCAAAATCAGGAAATAGCAGTAGCAGGGCAAAATAATATCGATATTCAAATGAAAGCAGATGCCGCAGGATTAGATGAGGTGGTAGTAATTGGGTATGGAAAACAAAAAAAGAAACTCGTTACCGGTGCAACCCTACAAGTGAAGGGTGAAGACATTGCAAATCGGTCAAAAACGAATCCTTTAAATGCCCTACAGGGACAATCACCTGGTGTGACAATCTCTACAAATGGTGGGCAACCAGGTTCTCCGTCCAAAGTATATATTCGGGGAATGGGTACCATCGGGAGTACGACACCCCTTTTCATTGTTGATGGGGTACAGACAGAAAGCATTGATTATTTGAACAGTAGCGATATTGCTTCAATGGATGTTTTAAAAGATGCCGCCTCCGCCGCCATTTATGGTTCTAGGGCATCGAACGGTGTGATCCTGATTACCACCAAAACAGGTACTGCTGGCAATGACCGCATTACTTTTGATACTTTTTACGGTATGCAGAGCCTGGCAAAAAAACCCGGTCTTCTAAATGCACAGGAGTATGCCATGATAATGAATGAAAAATTCGAAAATTCTGGTGATGAACCTTTTTTTGTTGGTGATAGAAAAGATCAAATAAATGCGATGAGCGCAGGGACCGATTGGATCGGCTTAATGTTCAAAGATAATGTCCCTACGCAAAATTATTCATTCGGTTTTTCAGGCGGCACCGATAAGTCCATATACTCCTCTGGATTATCCTATACCGAACAAGGCGGAATTCTTGGTGGTGCTTCGCAAAATAATCTAAAACGTGTAACCTTTAGAACAAATTCCGAGCACAATTTTTTTGATGGTATCCTCAAAGTTGGTGAGAACCTGACGGTTGCGCATATCGATTTAAAGGGTGCCCAACAAGGGGGACGTAACAATTTTGTGTTCAGTGCGCTCTCAATGCCGCCCATTCTTGCAAACCGTGATTCGAACGGTGATTTTGTAGACAACTCTACAGGGCTCTTGGCCGATTTCGGCGCGGGAGGGGTGGCAAATCCCAATGCCCTGTCGTTACTGGATAATCAACAAAAGAGCAAAACGTTCAAGGTGTTAGGTAATTTTTATTTAGAACTACAGCCCATTAAGGATTTGAGAATAAGATCAAGTTTAGGTACGGTCTACGAGGATGAGGAATTTAGAATGTATGTCCCAAAATATCCCCTCTTGGGTCAGTTCAACAATCCTTCAACGCGACCTTTCGACGAAGTAAGGCAGCAGAATTCCAAAAGCCTACAGATCGTATGGACAAATACATTATCTTATGACTTTAAACTTAAAGAGCACGAGTTTGATATCGTCGTAGGAACTGAAATCCAA
>JBDNGW010000782.1:0-2526 GCA_041689735.1 Leeuwenhoekiella sp.
GCTCCCTGACTCCTCCCTATCCAATTGGTCTGACTATCCTTCAACGGTTGTGGCCAGTCGATTTCCTGTAAACCATCCAATAAACGCTGGGCGTAAGCGCTGATGCGCATGCTCCACTGCGTCATTTTCTTGCGCACCACGGGATGACCGCCGCGTTCGGAAACGCCATTGATGATCTCATCGTTGGCGAGTACCGTGCCCAGTGCTGCACACCAGTTTACTTCGGTTTCGGCTAGATACGTCAGGCGGTATTTTAGGAGGATTTCCTGTTTTTTCTTGGTTGAAAATCCGTTCCACGCTTCCGCGGAAAAAGGTTCTATATCTTCATCGCAGGCGGCATTTACGGTAGCATTTCCTTCGGAAGCAAATTTGGCTGTAAGCGTATCGATAGCTTCGGCTTTATCGGTCTCTTTATTGTACCAACTTTCAAAAAGCTGAATGAAGATCCATTGTGTCCATTTGTAATATTCAGGATCTGAGGTAATCACCTCGCGGCTCCAGTCGAAGGAAAAACCGATTTTATCGAGCTGCCTGCGATATCCTTTAATTACATTTTGTTGATGATTTTCATCATCATTGTTCGTTTTCAGTTGCTTGTCAATAAGAGCCGCTTCTTTAATATTCCCGTCTTTATCAACATATTTTGAAAGAATATTCCCGTCTTCATCTAAACAGCCTTCAATATTTATTTCGGTTGTATTTGCGGGATGTTGGCCGGTTTGGATTGCATATTGTTCAGCCGGAAGACCAAAGGAATCATAACCTTGTGGATGCAACACATTAAATCCTTTGTGGCGTTTGTAACGCGCATAAATATCACTGGCAATATAACCCAGCGGATGTCCCACGTGCAGACCCGCGCCAGAAGGATAGGGGAACATATCGAGCACGTAATAAGGTTCCTTTTGCTCTTCCAGGGATGAAAAGTCACTCGGATTTTCAGCCTCAAAAGTGCCGTTTTTGGCCCAATATTCCTGCCATTTTTGCTCTACTGCGTTGTGATCGTATTTCATTTTATTGTCTTCCGTTCTGTCATTAATGCGATGAAAGACCTACAAGGGACCGCTCGTGCCTCGAGGAATACCTTGCAGGTCGGGGATTCCAGACCTCACAGGTTTTAAAAACCTTGTAGGTCTTTTAGAAAAGAACTACAAGGAGGTCCCGCTAATCCCGATAGCAATCGGGACGAGACAACACCTTGCAGGTCGAGTCTGGATTTTTGTTCCCCCTTTGGGCCTGCCTACCGGTAAGGTAGGGGCTAGGGGGCTCACAAATTTACAATTAATAGTGCCTTTTGCATTATTATAAACCATTTTGCATACAAATAGGACGCAACTAGCGTTTATGCAGCACGAAGTTTCTTATTTTTGCCCAAATTCTCAACCTATTTATGGCCTCGTTTGAAAAGTACCAACGCCGCAGATTGCTGTCTTCCTATTTTTCGGTGGTATTGAGCATTGCGCTTGTTCTCTTTCTGCTGGGACTTTTGGGGCTTTTGGTCTTAAATTCGAAAAAGGTTGCCGATCATTTTAAGGAGCAGATCGCACTGAATATTTACCTGAAAGATTCCGCTAAAGAAAACGAGATCAAAGCGCTCAATGACACGCTCGCTGCCGCGGAATATACCAAATCCATCCAATACATCACGAAAGAGGAAGCCGCCAAGCAGCAAACTGAGCAAATAGGCGAAGATTTTATGGATTTTCTGGGCTACAATCCGCTGCAGAATTCGATCGATGTGTTCCTGAAAGCCGATTTTGTTTCCGAAGCGCAGGTCAAGGAAATTGCAGAAAATATTTCCGTTAAGGAGTTTGTGGCAGAAGTGAATTACGACCAACCGTTAATTACATTATTAAACGAAAATGTCAAGAAAATCAGCTTCTGGATCGTGATTATTAGCGGATTATTCATGTTTATTGCCATTTTATTGATCAACAGTTCCATTCGGCTTTCGGTGTATTCAAAGCGGTTTACAATAAAAACTATGCAAATGGTGGGCGCGACCAAAGGTTTTATCCGGCGCCCTTTTATTTGGCAGAACGTGAAACTTGGACTTATCGGTGCGATTATCGCCTTGGCGGGAATGGCCGGAGTGCTCTATTACCTCAACAAAACCTTCCCGCAATTGGAATTATTGGGCGACAAAAAAATACTGGCGATTATTTTTGGCGGCGTTTTTCTCGTGGGAATTATTATTAGTTGGCTCTCCACCTTTTTTGCGACCCAGCGCTTTTTAAATTTAAGGACGGATGAGTTGTATTATTAATCCCCCCAGCCCCTACCTTTCCGGTAGGCAGGCCCGAGAGGGGAGCTGAAAATAGAATATAGAGAAGAGAATAAAGAGAAGTTGTATAATGTATCATGTAGATTGTAAAATGCTGTTCAATACTAAGGATCTGTTTAGAAATAACCTGCCCATTTCTATGGGTTCTTTTGCCCAGCAACTGCGCCTGCCTTTGCCGGTAGGCAGGTTGAAAATACTCGCCATAGCTACGGCTATGTCTGCGTTTTTCGCCTTGTTGATGA
>JBDNGW010000783.1:0-1725 GCA_041689735.1 Leeuwenhoekiella sp.
ACATTCCTGGATCAATTTTTTACTTGCTTCGATAAAGCCTTCTTTGGAAAAATCAAAATCGGTCTTCAAGATTTCGTTGATCTCGTTTACCCCACCGATAAATATAGTTGAAAATCCTACGAGTTCTCGTAAAACTTCATGACCATCTTTACCGTATTGCCAGAGATTACTGCGGTAAGCAGGATCTGCAGTGATCGTTACACCCTTATTTTTGGCCATTTTTAGGCCATTTTTAAGCGTTTTATAGGCATTTTCTGAAATCGCGGGCGAGATTCCAGTCCAATGTAAAAACCCCGCATTTTCCAGAATTTTCTCCCAATCCACCGTTTCTGGTTCGATATTGGCAAAGCTTCCGTGCAGGCGGTTATAGGCAATTTTGCTGGCTCTCATGCCCGCGCCCACTTCCAAAAAATATAGTCCCAGTGGATGATCGACTTTGTTGACCGCGGAAACATCGATGCCTAATTGGCGCATTGCGGCCAGCGCGGCGTCACCTACAAGATCGTTGGAAACATTGCTTACCTGCTGTGTGTTTTCGCCAAAGGCGGAAAGTGACGCGGCAACGTTCATTTCGGTACCGCCGAAGTAAAATTCCATCGTATTGGCCTGGGTCATTTTACGGCTTCCCACTGGGGAGAGGCGCATGATCACCTCGCCAAAAGTGACGATTTTCGTGTGTTTGTCGGTGTTTTTCATCTAAAAATCAAAGTATTCATTAGCATTTCCGTAGCAAATATCAGCAATGGTTTTCCCTACAAATTCCATATCGTTGGGCAGTTCGCCGCTAGCCATTTCCTTGCCGAACAAATTACATAAAACCCTTCGGAAATATTCATGTCGCGGGAAAGATAAAAAGCTGCGGGAGTCTGTGAGCATTCCGACAAAACAGCTGATGAGTCCCATATTGGAAAGCGTGTTGAGCTGATCTTCCATCCCATCCTTCTGATCCAGATACCACCAGCCAGAACCCCATTGAACCTTGCCTTTAATACTGCCATCGTTGAAATTACTGATCATTGTGGCAAAAACGGCATTGTCGGCCGGGTTGAGGTTATAAAGAATCGTTTTGGGCAGTTTATCCTTAACATCGAGCGCGTTCAAAAAAGAGGACAATGCTTCCGCCTGAGGATAATCCCCTATGGAATCCCAACCGGTATCGGGCCCCAGTAATTTCAACATGCGTTTGTTATTATTGCGCAAAGCACCCAAATGAAATTGCTGAACCCAGCCCCTGTTATGGTAATTTTCGCCCAGAAATAGTAATAAAGCGGTTTTAAACTGTTCAATTTCGTTTGGGGAGAGTGGTTTGTTATTTTTTCTTTTTTCGAATGTGGCTTTGACCTCCGCCTCGGTAGATTCGGCAAAAGAAAGTGCATTCAATCCATGATCGCACAATCTACAGCCATTTTCATTAAAATAATCGATGCGTTTTACAAGAGCATCCTTTAAATCCTGGTAAGATTCTATTGAAATACCGGCGGAAACACCCAATTTTTCTAAATAATCGGTATAATTTTCAGCTTCTATGAGAATGGCCTTATCTGGCCGGAATGCGGTGCTTACCTTAATGCCAAAATCATTTTTCGCCATTTGTCGGTGATATTGCAGTTCATCGGTAGGATCTTCGGTGGTGCACAATGTTTTCACGTTCATTTGCTTTATCAGACCACGGCAAGAATTTTCAGGTTGTTGCAGTTGGGCGTTGACGTTCTCATAAATAGAAGG
>JBDNGW010000784.1:0-1323 GCA_041689735.1 Leeuwenhoekiella sp.
AAATTGACTATTAAGATACTGTATATCAATGACTTAAACAAGTTTAATGCGTTGTTTTTCAACAAATTGAACTTGTTTTTCCATCTTTTTTTAACCCTTGATTCGCATTATATGTAAAATCATACGTTCCATCGGCTAAATCTGGCGCGTTTACCACAACGCTCTGGTTTCCGCTTGCGGCACAAAAATCAGAGATTGTAAGTGTGGCATTATTTAGGTCGGGCGGGAGCGCAATGGTAAAATCAAGGGACAGGTTTGCTGGATCTGTAAAACAACCGGTAGCGTCGTTGGTCACGCGGTTTATTGTAAGTTGCGTGCTACCAGCCTTGGCAAGTATCGATGCAGGAATATTAAATGAACCTGTACCGGAAGCGATAGTGAGCTCTTGCACCTGGTTATCTTCGGAATGGGCACCAGCAAGACTATAGATCAAGCTATAATCCCCATCTGTAAAATCCCCATTTGCACTGGTCACATTGACCGTGGCAGCATCTCCCAGACAAAGTTCAGTTTCCAAACTCAGGACAACATCATTTAAAACGGGCTGGGCATTTATGGAGAAATCAGTGGTGAGCACTGATTCCGTGCTGCAATTAACATTGTTATTTTCTTTAATAATAGTATTGATGGTCAGACTATTTTGACCGGTATTCGGAAGAAGTCCCTCTGGAACAATAAAAGAAGTTACGCCCGCTGCAAAAGTGGCCGTCAATTCTTGAGTATCGCTGGCGTTAACTCCACCAATAGTATAGTTCAATAGGAAATCGCCGTCTTCAAGATCGGCACCGGTAAGCTTGGCAACCACAGGCTCGCCAAAGCATACTGGAGCAATGGTCAGTGCGGCACCGGCCAGTTCTGGTTTTTTAAAGACTTCAAATGACGTTTCCCTGGGCAATCCAGTTGCCGGACAAGATTGAGAATTATTTTCAAAAGAATCTAGGCTAAAGGTATAGCTGCCGGGATCGCTGACAAATTGAGAAGGAAAATTTAAGGTAGCCTTTCCATCAATAAAAGTTGCTATAATTCCAGTACTTTCATCTGTTCCATCTAATGTTAGGGTGAACCCCACTTTATACGCTCCGTCAGGAATAGCAGTACTGTTATCCTCAATCGTTAGGCTGACCTGCTGTGCCTCGCAAACCGAAACAATGGTCAAACTGCTTGCTGAAAGATCAGGAAAGGGTGTTATGCTGAATGTTCCAGAAGGATCATCAAGATTTGTAGCGTCGCAGCCTGTAGCTGTATTCTGTAGACCTTTTATGACAATATTGGAAGTTCCCATATTGAGCATTGCCGGTGGAATATTGAACGTGGCCGTTCCAT
>JBDNGW010000785.1:0-2696 GCA_041689735.1 Leeuwenhoekiella sp.
ATCAACAAGGCGAAAAACGCAGACATAGCCGTAGCTATGGCGAGTATTTTCAACCTGCCTACCGGCAAAGGCAGGCGCAGTTGCTGGGCAAAAGAACCCATAGAAATGGGCAGGTTATTTCTAAACAGATCCTAAGCTCAAAATTCTTTTAATCCTGTAACGCGGTAATCAGCTTGCCCCACCCGTTTTAATTTTCTATTTTTCCCCCAATGAAAACTATTGATTCTTTTTTGGCCGAAGTGGCTTCCTTCGTATGGGGTTTGCCGCTTTTAATATTGCTTATTGGCGGCGGTACTTATTTACTTATCTACTCGCGATTTTTACCTTTTAGATATTTGGGTCACGCCATTAATGTGCTGCGCGGCAAGTACGATAATCCTGATGATCCAGGGGAAATAAGCCATTTTCAAGCATTGACCACTGCTTTGAGCGCAACGGTGGGCATGGGTAATATTGCTGGTGTTGCAGTTGCAATTGCCATAGGTGGGCCTGGCGCGGTTTTCTGGATGTGGGTGAGTGCGCTTGTTGGCATGGGAACTAAATTTTTCACGTGTTCGCTAGCTATTATGTATCGAGGGAAGGATACCGCAGGCGAAATACAGGGCGGCCCCATGTATTTTATCATGGAAGGACTGGGCAAAAATTGGAAACCACTTGCTATTTTCTTTAGTATTGCAGGTTTGGTGGGTGCGTTACCCGTTTTTAATGTCAACCAACTCACGCAGGCCATTTCAGACATTTTATTGGAACCCAATGGTGTGGAAGTTGGTTTTATATCTAATTTAATGATTGGGATCTTTCTTGCAGTGGTCACCGGTTTTGTCATTTTAGGTGGACTTAATCGCATCAGTCATACCGCTTCACGCCTTGTACCCGCTATGGTACTTATTTATTTTATCTCGGTACTCGTCATACTGGGCGTAAACGCTTCAGAAGTGCCCATATATTTTAAACTTATTTTTACAGAAGCTTTTTCTGCTAACTTTTATCTCGGAGATCCCTTTTTGGGCGGGGTAGTGGGCGGTATGATTATTTTGGGTATCCGCCGGGGTGCCTTCTCAAACGAAGCTGGTGTGGGTACTGCTCCCATGGCGCACGGCGCGGCCAAAACCAACGAGCCCATTCGCGAAGGTCTCGTAGCAATGCTTGGGCCTTTTATAGATACGATCATTGTGTGTACATTAACTGCTTTGACGATTCTCGTTACCGGCGTCTGGAAAACGAGTGACGCTGACGGTGTAACGCTTACCGCGGCCGCATTTTCAAAAGCCATACCCGGGGTGGGTCCGTATATTTTGCTTTTATGTATTATTATATTTGGCGTTTCGTCGTTGTTTTCTTATTCCTATTATGGCACGAAATGTCTATCGTTTTTATTGGGTGCCAAAAATAAACACTATTACAATTACTTTTATATTGCCAGTATATTGATAGGTGCCACTACTTCTTTAAGCGCGATGATCAACCTTATTGACACTTTTTTTGCCCTTATGGCCATTCCCACCATGACCGCTACTTTATGGCTGGCACCAAAGGTTATGCAACGCGCGAAAATATATTTTAAGGAACTTGGGACAGTTGGTAACGCTGGTAGTACTGATAGCGTTGGTGACGCTGGTAATGTTTAATATCTTGAGAGGCTCAGATCAGTGAGCCAGCTCGCAGGCTGGTTCTACGAGGCGAACAAAAAATATGTGATCCATACGCTATGGACCTTCTGACAATGGCGGATTTGCCTGAGGTTCTCTATTTTATGGCTGAAAAAGGCATTTTTCATTATAAAGTATCTAATTTTTATTAAAACATGTATATTTGCAGCCGCAAAAATAATATAGCAAATCTGAATTTTTGTTGAAAGAAGAATAAGTAGGTCCCATAGCTCAATTGGATAGAGCATCGGTTTTCTAAACCGAAGGTTGCAGGTTCGATCCCTGCTGGGATCACCTCCAAAAGCTCCATATATGGAGCTTTTTTTATATCATAATTCTGTGGAGTCGGTTTTGTTTTTTTTATGCATAAGTTGTGAAGCAATTTGAATTTGACAAAAGTTTATATTTCTGTAATAAAGGAAGTCATCAATCAGCCCCCAAATCGATTTTCAATCCACTGGAAAATCGCAGGATTCCGAAACGATTTTTTGAATTTATGATCAAACACTCTCAAACGTTGCTCCAGCGATTATGATTTTTAATCTCAGTCAATAGGAGCGAAGTCCTTCTGAATAGAAAACAACCTGAACGGTATTTCGGATTTCATTATCCTGGCCAGAATGGCTCATCTTTTTGATGTTTTTTAATGGGAATATTCACTCACTCGTTTTTATATAGAGTTTTCTGGGATATCTATTTAGATGTCAGTAGTTGTCTTTCAGGGTTTTTTGGCTTAGAATGATTTTTTTATAGGAAGGCTAAGATATCCAATGATTCAAACCATTTTGAACTTTGTGAAAAGCATCATTCTTGTATTTGTAAGAAAATGATCGCATGAATCAAGTTTTAAAAAAATCTGAACAGTATAGTTACATTTCTCGTATTATAATAACTTTTATAATTCAACTTTTAGCTTAACCAGAAGGTTCCCCTAAATGCTGCCAATTAGGGTTCATCTCAAATTTACAGCCAATTATAATTTCTTTGAATAAGCCTATCCACGTAGAGTGTTTTTATGGATCATTCTATTTTAGGGTAACATGCAAA
>JBDNGW010000786.1:0-4093 GCA_041689735.1 Leeuwenhoekiella sp.
GCGATTGTTACTGGTGCTGGTCAGGGCATTGGTTATGAAATTTGTTTAGAATTAGTAAAACATGGGGCATCAGTGATATTAAATGATATCAATGAGGAACTAACAAATCGAGCTACCGCCAAGATAAACAATAAGTATAAAGGCCACTGCCATGGCATTGCAGGGGATGCGGCTGATCCGAAATTTATTCAGCAGATGGTAGAGAGTGCAGTGAAAAAATTCGGGCGCCTTACCATTGCTATTGCTAATGCAGGGATCACAGTTTTTGGTGATTTTTTTACTTATGCACCAGAAGATTTGCGAAAGGTGACCGATCTGAATCTTGGCGGGAGCTTTCTTTTAGCTCAGGCTGCTTCGCGGCAGATTATTAAGCAAAAAGAGAAAGGTAGCATAGTGTTTATGTCATCTGTGACTGGTCATCAGGCCCATAAAAACCTGGCTGCTTACGGCATGACGAAAGCTGCTTTGGAGATGCTTGCCAAAAGTTTAGTGGTAGAGTTGTCCCCACATAATATAACCGTCAATGCAGTTGCTCCAGGGGCGACACTCACTGAAAGAACGATACAGGATAAATCTTATGAGAAAAAATGGTCTTCCATTACACCTTTAGGCCGACCTGCCTATACTTCGGACATTGCCGGAGTAGTGCTTTTTCTGATTTCTGAAAAAGCCAGACATATCACAGGACAATCTATTATCATAGACGGTGGATGGACCTGCATAAGTCCTTCTCCCTATGAATGATGGTGCCAGAGGAAGGACTGTATTTATGTTGAACTTCGGCTATGAACCTAGCTACGGACAATGGAAAGTGGCTTTACAGTACAACAATGGAAAAAATAAAAAGGATAAATAATTTATGTCAATTTTTAGTCTTAAAGGGAAAACAGCGATAGTAACAGGAGGAGCCAGTGGGATCGGCAAAGCCATTGCTCAGAAGTTCGCTATACAGGGTGCAAATGTGCATATTCTAGAACTGAGTAAGGAAGAGGGGAATGGAATCGTAGCTGAAATCATTAAAGACGGGGGTAAAGCCAAATCTTACGAATGTGATGTTTCTCGGCAGAAAGAAGTTAGAGATGTGGTTATGCAAATATCAAAGGGAAGAGCTATAGATATTCTTATAAACAATGCCGGTATTGCCCATGTAGGAAACGTTGAAAATACAACCGAAGATGATATGGACCGCATTTATCAGGTCAACATTAAAGGAGTCTATAATTGTATACATGCTGTTATTCCTTTTATGAAAAAAGGCGGAGGCTGTATAATTAATATGGCAAGTATTGCCTCGGTAATTGGTCTCGCTGATCGTTTTGCCTATTCCATGTCTAAAGGAGCAACATTGACTATGACATATTCCATAGCAAAAGACTATTTGGAATACGGAATTCGATGCAATAGTATCTCGCCTGCTCGTATTCATACCCCTTTTGTAGACGGCTTTATAGCAAAAAATTATCCTGGAAAGGAAGCAGAGATGTTTGAGAAACTATCAAAAAGTCAGCCTATTGGTCGAATGGGGACACCGGAAGAAGTTGCCAGCCTAGCGCTATATCTATCCTCGGATGAAGCATCTTTTATTACAGGAACTAATTTCCCCATTGATGGTGGTTCTATAAAATTGAAGGGATAAAGAATAAAAATTAAATATACTCAAAATGAAACTTATTAGATTTGGTCAGGCAGGAAAAGAAAAATCTGGTATACAATTAAAAGACGAAAAAAGAATAGATGTCTCGGGTTTTGGTTCTGATTTCACCGAAGAATTTTTTGAGAATCACGGGATAGAAAAGCTTAAAATATGGCTTGAAAACAATCAGGAGGAGTGTCCCGAAATTGGGGTTGATATTCGTTTAGGTCCGCCTGTGCGGCGTCCTTCGAAATTAGTATGTATTGGTTTAAATTATGCCAAGCATGCCGAAGAAAGTGGAATGGATGTGCCGGGAGAACCGGTGCTTTTCTTCAAGGCAACAAGTGCTATCGTTGGGCCTAATGACGATATGATAATCCCGAAAGGAAGTAAAAAAACTGATTGGGAAGTAGAACTGGGGGTAGTCATCGGAAAAAAAGCAACTTATGTAGAAGAATCCGATGCTATGGACTATGTTGCTGGTTATGTTCTTCATAATGATTATAGCGAACGTAGTTTTCAGTTGGAACGTGGAGGTCAATGGGTGAAAGGCAAGAGCTGTGATACCTTTGCTCCTCTTGGACCTGTTATGGCTACCAAGGATGAAATCCCCAACCCACATGATCTGGATTTGTGGTTAAAGTTGAATGGAGAAATAAAACAGCAAAGCAATACATCTGATTTTGTATTTGATATTCCTCAGGTAGTAAGTTATGTGAGTCAGTTTATGAGCCTTTTACCCGGTGATATTATTTCTACCGGCACCCCTTTTGGTGTTGGCATGGGGCTGTCCCCCCAACGTTTTTTAAAACCTGGTGATGTTGTTGAACTCGGGATAGAAGGCCTTGGTACTTCAAAACAAACAGCCAGGGCTTATAGCGAAAAGTGAAATGGATAGTACCCACTCTTATTGGAAAGAATTTCTTTGTTTGGTTCATCTGAGGTGTATATAAGTTCGCCTCATTGTTTGATATCATAGTTCGACCAAATTATATTTAATGCTTGTCCGTAAAGACACCTATAATTCATTCCATCTGTGCTTAACCCCAGCTATCAGTAGCCTTTCCATTGTGCGATCTCCAAAGTACCTTCTGTTGAACTTATAACAGAACTCGTTCAGGTAATTCTGGAGAAAGTCATCATCGATCCGATGGTGTACATCGAGCAATAACCTCTTTGCGTTGCTTATTGCCTTAGGGACCCAAGGCATTATTTTGTTGACATCCGCCGCATTTACCTTGTGGGCGGTATGCTCGACCATGGACGTAATTTTTTTGTAGGATGAATAGTCGTCCGTGGTAACGTGCGTGCCCTTATCGACCCCGCCCTCTATCTCCTTGTTTATGGTCTCCGATCTAAGGTTCTCGATCACTTTCATCTTTAGGTATTTCACCTTCTTGTCCGGTCTGTGTTTATTTGTGTTATTGGGATTGTGTTTGGATTCGACCATGACCAGCACGGTCGTCTGTTTCTGGCTTCCCCTGCCCCGCTTGTTCGGTTCTTCCTTGTTACGGTCGCGGTCGACCGTCTCGAAGAAGCCTTCGTCCAGCTCGATCGTGTCCGTCAGCATATGGCCGTCGTCGCGCAGGCCCATCACCGAGCGTATCTTGTGCATCATAGCCCAGATAGGCTCGTAGCGCTTGTGGCCCAGCTGGCGCTGCATCTCTTTTGCGGAGAAGCTCTTTTTGGTAGCGGTCAACAGGTGCATGGCGATGAACCAGTACTGGAAGGGCAGCTTGCTCGATTGCATTACGGTTCCCGAGCGTAGGGAAGTGCGGAACCGACATTCCTTGCACTCGTAGCTCCATTTGTCCTTTTTCCAATAGTGTTCCATGCAACCGCACTTTTTGCAGGTAACGCCCTCACTGTCCCGTACCGCCTTGAATTTCAGCTTGCAACTATCCTCGTCAGGGTACTCTTTGTAATAATCTAGAATTGCCATATCTTTAAGTATCGATAAATCAAAGATAATGATTTAGGTGTTTAAGCGGACAAGCATATTATATTTTATCAGCAATTGGAAAGGTCTTAGCTTCCAAAGATTAAATGATTAGGGCTACCCATTTAAGTCTCAATATGTTGTAAATGAGTATATTATTTTGTAAATTAAGTTCAAATTCAAAAGAGATGAAAATATTAAAAGAACTTGATAGACAGGTGTTCAAGGAAAGGTTTACGACAAAACAGGACTGCTACGATCTTTTGGCCGAGCTCAAATGGCCCGACGGTTATGCCTGCAAGCGTTGCCGGGGCACGGATTACATAAAGGGCAAACAACCAGCCAGCCGGCGGTGCAGCAAGTGCGGTTACGACGAGTCTACCACCACGGGCACGCTGTTCCACAAATTGAAGTTCGGCATCGACAAGGCCCTTGAGATGCTCTACGAGATAGCCACCAGCAAGAAGGGGGCCAACAGCATCTGGCTCGCGGAGCACTTCGGGGTCAACCAGAAGACGGCC